>NZ_JBHFJB010000021.1:22843-35304 GCF_057334555.1 Pseudomonas sp. AGC41 | reverse complement strand
CCGATTGGCTCGTATGGATACGGCCTGCGCCATCAAGGCTACGGCTCACCAACTGGCCCGCCTGATCTACGCCATGCTGACCAAAGGCCAGCCTTACGTGGCGCAGGATATGGAAGAGTACGAGGCCAAAAGCCGTGATCGTCAGCTTAGAGCCTTACAGCGTAAGGCTACAAAGCTGGGTGTTCGAGTGATCGCGGCTTAAAAAAGCTTTGGAGAACAAGGGGATGGATTTTGTTTGATGAGAGCTTGCTCCCGCTGGATTGCGCAGCAACCCCAAAAGGCTGGGTCGTGATCAGCCTGACACACCTTGGTGATAGGGCTGGGGCCGCTACGCAGCCCAGCGGGAGCAAGCTCCCTCGCCACAAAAAGCTATGATCTCAAGGCTTTTAAGCTGACACCCAGCAGTGCCTTCCGTGGCGAGGGAGCTTGCTCCCGCTGGATTGCGCAGCAGTCCCAAAAAGGCTGGGTCGTGATCAGCCTGACACACCTTGGTGATAGGGCTTGGGGCCGCTACGCAGCCCAGCGGGAGCAAGCTCCCTCGCCACGGTTTGTATCGGCATGCCCCGTACTCCTTGTCATGCAAAACGCTGCGAACTGCCGCCTTACCCCAAGCGAAAAATCGGAACTATCGCTTTGGCGGCACGATCATTTCCCTAGGCGTTAATCAACGCGCCCCCGACGGCCCGGTTTCTCGCGGTAACCGCCAGGGACGCTGAACGATAAGGAGCTGTCATGACCGTTACCACCCATCCCCTCTACCGAAGCACGCCAGGTCCGCTTCATGCGGTCCTGCTTGCCGGTACCGTTCCGTTGTTTCTCGGGGCGCTGCTCAATGACATCGCGTACTACAAGACCTACCAGATCCAATGGAGCAATTTCGCCTCATGGCTGATTGCCGGCGGGCTGCTGTTCTGTGGGTTGGCATTGCTGTTTGCGCTGGCCAATCTGCTTCGTGCAGAGCGCAAGGCCGGGCGTCCGGTGGTGTATTTCCTGCTGTTGCTGGTGACTTGGGTACTCGGGCTGATCAATGCCTTCGAACATGCCAAGGACGCCTGGGCCATCATGCCCCAGGGCCTGGTTCTGTCGGTCGTCGTGACCCTGTTGGCCTGCGCTGCGGCGTGGGTCGGGCTGACCAATCTGCGTTCGGGAGGTGAGCAATGAAACCGCGCATCGCATTGACAGCCTTGAGCATGGCGCTGTTGCTGAGCGCCTGCGGAGGGGAAGGGGACGCCACTCAGGCACGCGGTCCAGACCCCAAATTGCCGGAGCCCCAGCGCGGGTTGTTGCCCAGCATGAAAATCGCCGAGCCGGTGCCCTGGGGCGAGCAGAAACCAACGGTGCCGCAAGGCTACGACATCACCGCTATCGCCACCGAGCTGAAGATTCCGCGCCAGACCCTGGTGTTGCCCAACGGCGACATCCTGGTGGCCGAAGGCCGTGGCGGAAACGCCGCGAAGCTCAAGCCCAAGGACGTCATCGCCAGTGTCATCAAGGCCAAGGGCAACACCCAGGTCAAGGGCGGCAATCGCCTGACGCTGTTGCGCGACGCTGACGGTGATGGCACCTACGAGCTCAAGACGGTCTTCGCCGAAAACCTCAACGCACCCTATGGCCTGGCGTTTGCCGACGGCAAGCTGTACGTCGCCAACCAGGACGCACTGGTGCGCTTCGATTATGAAGAGGGCCAGACCAAGGCCAGCGGGCCGCCCACCAAAGTCACCGACCTGCCGTCCGAGATCAACCACCACTGGACCAAGGCGCTGGCGATCAGTCCCGACGGACGCTCGCTGTACGTCGGCATCGGCTCGAACAGCAACGTCACCGAACGCGGCATGGAGGTCGAAATCGACCGCGCCATGGTCTGGCAGATCGACGCCGCGACAGGCGCTCACAAACCCTACGCGACCGGTCTGCGCAACCCGACGGCGCTGAAGGTCGAGCCTGGCTCCGGGCAGTTGTGGGCGGTGGTTAACGAGCGCGACGAGTTGGGCCCCGACCTGGTGCCGGATTACCTGACATCGGTGCGCGAAGGTGCGTTTTATGGCTGGCCTTATAGCTACTGGGGGCAGAACGTCGACCCGCGCGCGCAACCACAGGATCCGCAAAAAGTCGCTGCGGCCGTCAAGCCCGACTACAGCCTCGGTTCCCACGTCGCGGCACTCGGTGTCGATTTCTCCATCCCGGCCATGGGCGAGCAATTTGCCGAAGGCGCCTTCGTCGGTGAGCACGGCAGTTGGAACCGTGACCAGCCGGTGGGCTACAAGGTCATTTTTGTGCCGTTTCGCAACGGTCGTCCCGCCAGTGAGCCGGTGGACTTCGCCACGGGGTTCCGCGGCGAGGATGGCAAGACCCGTGGGCGGCCCGTGGGTGTGACCGTTGATCCGCGCGGTGCGTTGATCATCGCCGATGACCTGGCGAACACCGTGTGGCGGGTGACCCGCAAGCCATGAACCTGGTGCCCGGGGCGCGCTGGCGTCCCGGGTAATCCCGCCGGTCGGTCCGTTTCACAGAAGGATATCTTCGGGCCCGCGGATGGCCGCTTCAATCCGTGTTCCGGTCAAGCGTTCCTCGTTCGAGAAACCGTCGTAGTCGGCCAAATCACCAAAACGAACACCCGTCAGCGTTTCAATCTGATCAACGCTGTGTCGATAGGTCTTGAGCGCCCCGAACAGGAGTTCCAGTTTTTCCAGCTCCCGGCGTTGGTCAATCATGTAGGCGCTGGCCGAGGGCTTGCCGTCGTCGCCGAGGAATGCCACGACTTTCCAGAACGCGGTGGGGATCTGCACACCCCGGTAGGTTGGATCATCTTCGCGCAGCAACGGCCCGGTGAATACCGTCGCCCTGGCTTTCCAGCGGCGAGTGTTGTCGAGGATATAGTCCTCGAGTTCCAGCCAGGTTTTCTGGTTGAAGGCGGCCATTTGTGGCGAGCAGTTGGTGAAGTGAAAGGTGTCGGCATTGGCCGTGTGCGCATCCTGGCCCCAGTTGGGGTCCTGGCGCCTGACCAGATGGCCGCGATCGAGCAGGTTGTCGGCATACAACTCTTCGCCGAGCTGCGCATCGCTGGGCAATCGCCCGTCATAGGCCCAGACATCGCGTCCGCGATCAACTTCGACGCTGCTGGCGCCATCGATATTGACACCCACCACAAGCGCCAATCGTCGACTTCGAGACATGGCGATGGAGAAATGGGTGTAATCCAGGCGATTCATGGCTGTGCCCGTCGGGTGGACGTCCTCTGCCTGGGCTGGATCCAGGGACGGCCAGGGCACCAGGAAATCGCCAAGAAAGTCGCTGCGGTAGCCCTCTCGATTTTCCAGCTGTGGTGCCGGAGTGATCCTGGGTTCCGCCTGTCTGCGCAGGGCAGCGGGAGCTGCCCGCAAGGATTGGACAAGCGGTTTGAGATCCGCAAGCCTTGGTCGGTGAGAGACGTTCGTCGCTGGTCCTGATGACGGCATGGCGCTTCCTCGCTGGGCTCGATGCCAATTATCATGCCGTCAGCAGCGTGAAGGTTTGATGATGCGGCTGTTCAGAACGGCCCCAGCTTCAGCGGGTACTGGAGGACGACGTACAGCCTGTCGATGTCATCGCCGGCCTGGGCGCTGTTGGCGCGGTGGGTGACGTGGGACAGTTGCAGCGACAGGTCCCTGGCCGGCCCCGATTGCACGACGTAATGCAGGTCCAGGTCGCGCTCCCAATGGCGACCGCCGTCCCCCTGCAGCGGGCTGTAGGTTCCCGTGTCGCTGTCGAACGGGTTGTAGGCGCCGCCCTTTGGCGCTTGGCTGCCGTCTATCCCGCTGCCGCTTACGTAGCGGGCCATGAAACTCAGGCCGCGGATGCCCAGCGTGCCCAGGTCGACGTCATAGCGAACCTGCCAGGAGCGTTCGCCTGGGCCATTGAAGTCGGCGTATTTGATCGAATTGGCGAGGTAGATGGAGTCGCCACCGACGAAATCGAAAGGCGTCTCGCCGTTGATTTTCTGATACGCCAAGGTGAATGCCTGGGCTTCATGCCGGTATTTGCCGGACAGACTGAAGGCCGTGTTGTCGATGGCGCCCGCGCTGGCCTGGCCATGGTCGCGGGTGTAGTAGACGTTACCGTCGAGGAACAGCTCGCCCAGCGTCGAATGCAGATTGGCGTAGTACTGGCGCCAGGTGTCGCTCAGCTCGGAAGCATAGAGCGCGCCGCCCACCGCACGGCCGCTGAACAGGTCGGCACCGATGAAGTCGATACTGCCATGGCGGGTACTTGCGCCATAACCGGAGAAATCACCTTTGGCGGTGGAAGCGTCCTGGTTCTTGAAGGCGCTGAAATGCCCCGCCTGCAGATCGATCTCATCGAATTCCTGGCTCGACAGCAACACGCCGCTGGCGTATTCCGGTTGCAGGCGCTTGTCCGCCGTATCGAATACCGGTGTCGCCACGGTCATTTCGCCCAACGCCAGGGTGGTTCGTGAGGTGTTGAATTTCAGCGCAGCGCCGGCGCTGGAGTATTCGTCCTCACTGCGTCCGTCTTCGTCCAGCGGCAGCAATCCCGTCCCCGAGTGACCCTTGCCGCCGTCCAGTTTCAAACCGACGAACCCATGGGCGTCGATGCCTGCACCGACGGTGCCGGGCGTGAAGCCGGACTCGAACGTGGCGATGAAGCCCTGGGCCCATTCCGCCTTGTAGCTCTTGCTCGCCGGGGTAGGGGACCGGTAGTCATTGTTGAGGTAGAAGTTGCGGCTCAGCACTTCAAATGACGCCCCTTGCAGGAAACCCTCGGCGGTTTGTCCCGCCAGTGCGGGTGCGCTTCCCGCGAGCAAAGCCAGCAGCCAGATCGGCTTCAGGGCGACCGGTGTTGGCCTGGGTACAATCATGTTTGTGGGGGCGGGTGACATACGTCTTTTCCGTGTGAACCAAGGCCTGAGCAGAGCGCCATTCTTGGTGACGTCGCGCGCAGGGGCGAGTTAAACGTTGTTAATTGCGTAACGCGGGCCCGACCGCACTCCAGAAAGCGCGACCCGTGCCGATTCAAGGGAGATTGCCTATAGTTTCTGCATCACAGGGACGCCCGCTGCCGCGACGGAACACTGATATGACCGCATCTTCTTCTCCTCAAACCTTCAAATCCCTTGGTTGCGCCGAATGTCGCGACCATTCGGCGTTGGGATTTGATTTCACCATGGCGTTCCAACCGATCTTCAATGTCCGCACGCGCACGGCCTTTGCCTATGAGGCTCTGGTCAGAGGCGTGAACGGCGAATCGGCGGGTTATATCCTGGGGCTGGTGAATGACAGTAACCGCTACCGGTTCGACCAGGCCTGCCGGGTCAAAGCGATCGAGGAGGCTGCCAGGCTCGGCATCCTCGACATTCCCGATTGCCTGCTCAGCATCAACTTCCTGCCCAACGCCGTGTACCGGGCCGAGACCTGTATACGGGCTACGTTGGAGGCAGCGCGGCAAAGCTGTTTTCCGCCGGACAGGCTCATGTTCGAGGTCACGGAAGGCGAAAGGGTGAATGACCCCGAGCACCTCAAGTCGATCTTCCTGGAGTACGAGCGCCAGGGTTTCACTACCGCGATCGATGATTTCGGTTCAGGCTACTCGGGGCTCAATCTGCTGGCGCTGTTCCAGCCCCAGGTGCTGAAGATCGACATGGCGTTGACCCGAGGCATCGACCAGGACCCGGTCAGGCGCGCGATTGTCGAGGGGATCATCCTGGTCGCCGGCCGGCTGGGGATTACCGTCATCGCCGAGGGCGTCGAAACGCGAGAAGAAAGCGCGACGCTGCTGGAGCTGGGCATCGAGCTGATGCAGGGGTATCTCTATGCGCGGCCCGAGACGGGGCGGCTAGCGGTTGGACGGTTTGAATGACGGCGCTGCGCTGTGAGCAGAACAGCGTCGTCCATGTTGTGCGCTCTGCCTGACTCCAAAGCCCCGGCTAGGAAACGCCTTTCAACAGCGCCTCGCATCTATCCTTCAAGTATCCGTAAAGCGCGCGGATAGCCGGTGTGAACTGTTTTCGGTGGGGGCATACGAAATTCAGCGGGTAGGGCTCGCCCGGGATATCCGGCAGCAAGATCTCCAGGCGCCCGGCTCGCACGTCGTCACAGATGTCCAGCCACGACTTGTACAGAATGCCTTCTCCGGCGATCGCACAGCGGCGTATGACGTCCGCATCGTCACTCAACACCGGGCCGTTGACGATCACGCAGTCGTTCTCCGGTTCTCTGGGGAACAACCAGCGGTCATAGAGCTTTCCGTTCAAATGAAAGCGCAGGCAAGCGTGCGCTGCCAGATCCTGCACCGTCTCCGGCCGGCCATGTAGATCCAGGTAAGCAGGGGCCGCCGCCACCACCCGGCGGTTGGCCGGCACCAGCGGCATGGAGACAAAATCGGCGTTCTGCAAGGTGCCATAACGTATGGCGACGTCTATCGGGTCGCGGAAGATATCGGAAACCTGATCCGAGAGCATGACGCGCAGCACCAAGCCAGGATTATCCCGGCGGAAATCCAGGAGCCAGGGCAACAGGACATTCCTGCCCAGGTCAGAAGCGCTCGCAACCTGCAGGACGCCCCGCAGTCCGTGGTCGCTCTGTTGCAGGCCGGCCTTGCCTTCGCTCAGCGTATGAAGAACATCCCGAGCGTAGGGCAGGTAGCGTTCACCCTCGGCGGTGAGACGCAGACTGCGGGTTGATCGGGCAAACAATCGCGTGTCGAGCTCACATTCCAAACGTTTGATGGCTGCACTTATCTGGGCAGGAAACAGGTCCATTTCCCTGGCCACCACCGAAAAACTGTCCACCGTTGCCACTCGCACAAAAATCGCGAGGTCATTGATTCTTATCATCACCCAAGCACCTTTGCAGGGATTGCGCCGAGGCTGCCAGGCAGCCCGTGTAAACGGCAGAGGCGCTTCAATTCCGTCCGGCGACAAAATAGGCAGTCGAGCGTAAAGCTGGAACACCTCCGAAGGTAAAATCAGACATGCCTTGATGGCACAAATCTGGACGATCCAATACTTCGCGAAGGTGAGTGATCCAACGTTAGAGGTACGCACGTTGTTAAAAGGGTCATGGAATGGCTATTGTTGTTCCATGAAAGCAAAAATCGGTTTGGACCGTTTGACCGGTCTCATCGCCTTCGCACGTACGGCATCCCTGGGTAGCTACACCGCTGCTGCCAGGGATCTTTCCGTATCGCCATCGGCCGTCAGTAAAAGCGTGCAGCGACTGGAGGAACATTTCGGGCTGCGACTTTTCAGTCGAACCACGCGATCCCTGGTCCTGACACCCGAGGGGCGTGAGCTCTACGAGCGAGCCCTGCGGGTGATTCGCGAGGTGGAAGAAATCGAGCAGGCTGCCGTTGCGTCGCGAGGGGAGCCGTCGGGGGTCCTGAAAGTGACCGCGCCGCTGCCCATCGGAGTGAATATTCTCGCGCCAGCGCTGCCGGCGTTTCGCGAGCGCTATCCGGCACTGACGGTAGATTTGCGGTTGGGTGACTCATTTTCAGACATCATCGAACAGGGTATCGACATCGCGGTTCGAGTCGGCAACCTGGCGGATTCACGTCTGGTTTCCAGGCCCCTGGCCCCGCATCGCGTATGTACTTTCGCTTCACCGGCCTACCTTGCCAAACATGGTAAGCCGCTAAGCATTGACGACCTGGCGAATCACGACTGTGTCAATTTCCGTTATCAAAGTACCGGGCAGGCGTTGCGTTGGCCGTTTCAGGTCGGCGAGCAAATAGTTGAAATAACGCCCAATGCGACCATGACCCTGGATGTCAGTGATGCCGTCGCCATGACGCTCGCCGCAGGCGGGGGCATTGGCATTTCTCCAACTTACGTGGCTGCGTCTTACGTGCAGCGAGGCGAACTGGTACCGGTATTTCCAGAGTACGCCGTGGACAAGTTCACCATTACCGCCCTTTGGCCAGAAAGTCGCCGGGGCAATCCTAACGTCAAGGCTTTCCTGGAGTTTCTCCGGGAGGTGTTCCCAACGCCTGCTCCTTGGGATCTGATTATCAAAGCGGCCAGCGATTCGCCGCGCTAGCCATCCTCTTGAGCACAACGGCGCGCCGACGCAGCGTTGCGGTCGGCCGCGTCTTCAATCGGGCCCTCGCTGCAACGGATCCAGCAAGCGTTTCGCTCGATCATGTAGCGAAACAGGACTTGAAGCTGTTCGCTGCAATAATGACGGTGCCGGCTGCCCTCATTCATCCAGATACCAGAAATCAGCCAGTGAAAAGGCGCCTGTTCTTCGTCCGTCAGCTTGTAATCAAGGCATCCCGGAAGCAGCGAAATGCGTAGAAGGGCTTCGCGAAGCGCCGGGCAATAGGCTGGAGGGGCCACTTGAAAACGCACGCTGATTTGACTGCGGCTGAGCAGAATTCGATGGTTCTCCACGATCAGGTTCATTGAAATACCTCGGCGCCGTTAGTGACTGATTGAGTCGCTCGGTTGTGCAAGCCCGGTCTGTAGAAGTACCGGCGCAACTTGCTGTACGGCTCGATCATAGTTCCCGGGGTACCGGTGAAAAAACCGGTTGGAGGAATTAACACCTGTATTAAAAATGTGTAAGTGCAGGTTTGAAATCGCGCCATTTAAATAGCTACGGTTCAGCTCCTGCATGCGGGGACGGCTGTATCTTCAATACGCGTGAGTTGATGATCGTTTAAGCCCGGAGTGCAAGTTTCGCAATCCGATCATCAGCACGAGGATTATCAGATGAATACCCCACTGGTTAAAAATAATGCCGGAGGCGGCGGCCTGGCTGGAAAAAACATCGTCATATTCGGCGGTACTTCAGGTATCGGCCTGGCGACAGCAATCCAGGCGAAACAGGCGGGAGGCAAGGTCCATGTGGTTGGCCTGGACGCTGCCAGGGCAGAGAGCGTCGCCACGCTGCACGGTTTCGATAGCTGGCGCGCTGCGGACATTACCCAAAGTGCGGCCGTGGCCGATGCGTTGACGGATGTCGAAACCGTGGATCACCTGGTACTGCTCGCAGGAACATTCGTGGCGGGGAAGGTGCTGGACGCTGACCTCGCTTATTTGCACCGCGCCTTTGACGAACGGCTCTGGGCGGCGATCCATGCCCTCAGGACGCTCGGCGACCGCCTTGCCAGGGACGGTTCGGTGACGTTCATTTCCGGTTCGTTGGCAGATCGACCCAACGCCTACGGTACCGCCGTGCTCGCGGCTGCGTCCGCCGCCATGGAGGCGCTGGCCCGCGGCCTCGCTCTTGAGCTCGCGCCGATTCGTTTCAACACCTTGTCCCCTGGCCCCATCGATACGCCTATTCTCGCCAAAGCCATGGGCGATGCTCGGGATGGCTTCGTTGCGGCGCTCGAACAGAGCCTGCCACTGCATCGCCTGGGGACCGCCAATGAAGCCGCTGCCGCCGTAGTGTTCCTGATGAACAACGGTTTCATGAATGGCGCCACGATCAACATTGATGGTGGTGCGCGCCTGGTATGAGGCAGGAACGCCACTTCAATTACTTCCAATCGCTTAGGAGCAAACATGAAAAAAACAGTGAAAGTCGTGCCTGCAATGATCGCACTGTCGGTCGGATCCGCCATGGCTGCCAACCCATCGCCTGAACATCAGACCCAGGCCTTTCTGGACGCATTGGCGGCAGGTGGCGGCAAACCTATCGAGCAGCTGAGCCCGGAGCAAGCGCGGGCGGTTCTTGCCGGTGCTCAGAAATCGGTTCAGGTCGACATGTCGGGGATTGAGGTCAGCGACAAGACGATCGTTGTGGATGGAAAAAGTATCAAGTTGACGGTGGTCAGGCCTGAGAACGCCAGGGGCACGCTGCCGGCATTCATGTTCTTCCATGGTGGCGGTTGGGTGTTGGGCGATTACCCGACGCATGCTCGACTGATCCGCGACCTCGTCGTCGCTTCGGGTGCCGTTGCGGTCTACGTTGACTACACACCGTCTCCGGAAGCTCGTTACCCCACGGCTATAAACCAGGCCTACGCCGCGACCCGATGGGTTGCCGAGCATGGCATGGAACTCAACGTCGACGGTCGGCGATTGGCGGTGGCCGGCAACAGCGTGGGCGGCAACATGGCGGCGGTCGTGAGTTTGATGGCGAAAGAAAACGCCACACCGAAGCTGCGATTTCAATTGCTCCTCTGGCCTGTGACCGACGCAAGCTTCGATACGGGTTCCTACCGGCAATTCGCCGAAGGTCATTTCCTGACCAAAAACATGATGACCTGGTTTTGGGACAACTACACAACCGACTCGACCGAGCGCGCGCAAATCCACGCTTCGCCACTCAAGGCCACTGTCGAGCAGTTGAAAGGCCTGCCACCGGCGCTGATTCAAACTGCGGGGCTGGATGTGTTGCGCGACGAAGGCGAGGCGTATGCCCAAAAGCTGGATGCTGCGGGCGTGGAGGTCACGGCGGTTCGTTACAACGGGATGATCCATGACTATGGTTTGCTCAACCCGTTGAGCCAGGTGCCGGAAGTCAGGGCTGCCATGCGGCAGGCAGGCAATGAACTCAAGGCCCATCTCAACTGAGGCTCCCCGAGCGCTACGTCGAGGTCTTTCAACAAGGGGGGCGGGGCGAGCCCCGCCAACCCTTTCAGTGCTTTGTCGACAACGGCGGGGTACGAGGCGGGATCATCCGTTTCGAGCCCGTTGACTCGAATGCCGAAGCCAGCTGCAGAAGTTTCGAATCGTCATAGGCACGGCCCGCGAACGTCAGCCCGACGGGCATGCCGATGTCCGCCATGACGCCCATTGGCACGGTGACGGTTGGCACGCCGAGGTGGCGGATGGCGAGGTTGCCGTTGGCGACCCAGACGCCATTGCTCCAGGCAATGTCGGCTGACTCCGGGTTGACGTCCGCGTCGGCGGGCCCGACATCCGCCACGGTAGGGAAGATCACCGCGTCCAGGCCAAGGCGCTCCATCCAATCCTCGAGATCGATCCGGCGTGTCTGTTCGAGGCCGCGCAAGCCATCGGGCAAGGTCGGGATCTGGTCCCACGGCGTGATGCCGCGCTGGGCCATCTTCACGTATTCGTCCATGCCGGCGGCAAGGTCGTCCTCGCGATTGGGCAGGGTGCCCGGGTCGTGCGGGAAAATCAGCGGTCCGTCGACGTCGGCCAGGCGATTGAGTTTCGGATCGCCGTTGGCCCGCAGGAAATCATCGAACGCCCAGGCCGACAGGTCCCAGAGTTCATGGTGCAGGAACTCCTTGGACACCAGGCCGCGGGTGAACACCGTCGGCGCGCCAGGACGATCGCCCTCGCAGTTGGACACCAGCGGGAAATCCACCTCGATCACTTCGGCGCCCTGGGCCTCCAAGGCTTTGCGCGCAGCTTTCCAGAGGGCAATCACCGACGGGCGAGTGATGATCCGTTGCCCGGTCGGGCCGCCGATGCCGGGTTTTTCAGCGGTGCCCGCTACGGGGTCGGCATTGATGTACATGCGCGGCACGCCGAAACGGATGCCGGCCAGCGCTTCGGGTTTGGCCGCAAGGCCCGGGTACGAGGCGGGACGCACCGAATCGACGGACGGAATCGGCACCCAGGGTTGCATGCGCCACAGGTCGCCACGGGGGTCGGGGTCGTTCGCTACCACCACGTCGAGCACTTCCAGCAGGTCGGCCATGGTCCTGGCATAGGGCACGACAACGTCCATTGTCGGCGTCAGGGGCCAGTTGCCGCGCACCGAGATCACCCCGCGCGAGGGCGTGTAGGCACACAAGCCATTGTTGGAGGCCGGTCCGCGGCCACTGGACCAGGTTTCTTCCGCGAGGCCGAAGGCGGCGAAACTGGCAGCGGTGGCGGTGCCCGCGCCGTTCGACGAGCCCGAGGCGAAAGGCGCGGTGAGGTAGCGGGCGTTGTACGGGCTTTCGGCGCGGCCATACACGCCGCGCTGCATGCCGCCGTTCGCCATCGGCGGCATATTGGTCTTGCCCAGGCAGATCGCCCCGGCGGCGCGCAGGCGCTCGATGGTGAAGGCGTCGCGATGGGCAACCAGGTCCTTGAAGGCCGGGCTTCCCGAGGCGGCGGTAAGGCCCTTCACCAGATAACTGTCCTTGGCGGTGTAGGGAATGCCATCGAGCGGACCTAACGTCTGGCCCTTGGCCCGACGGGCATCGGACGCCTTGGCCTCGTCCAGCGCAGCGGGGTTGCGAACCACCACTGCGTTGAGGGCGGTAGGCGTGTCGGGGCCGTCATAGGCGTCAATTCGGGCGAGATAAGCCTGGACCAGCTCGACCGCCGTGGTCTGGCCGGATTCCAGCGCAGCCCGGAGCTGGGCAATGGAGACTTCGGTGATTTCAATCATGCTGTTACCGCTGCGGCTGACGAAGGACATGAGGCGCGGGTCTGTTCAAGCAGAATTCCCGGACGCCTCATGTCTTCAAAAATTGGGGTCTGGTATCGGGTGCAGACTGTACTACGAGAGCGTGAGCGGAGCACTCTCCCTCTGAAATAACAACGGACTCCGTGG
>NZ_JBHFJB010000021.1:0-22808 GCF_057334555.1 Pseudomonas sp. AGC41 | reverse complement strand
GACTCCGTGGCGAGGGAGCTTGCTCCCGCTGGGGCGGTCCGACGCTTCGGGCGTAGCGGCCCCAACCCCGGCCAACACGTTTTTCGAGGCGGCAGTTGTTACGACTGCTGCGCAGCCGAGCGGGAGCAAGCTCCCTCGCCACGGGGGCGCCACTTTCGATTTCCTCTTGTATTCGGAAACACCTATATTCGACTGAACACCAATAGACGGCCCCTTCAAAATGACGATCAAAGTAGGCATCAACGGTTTCGGGCGCATCGGTCGCCTCGCCTTGCGCGCGGCCTGGGGCTGGCCGGAATTCCAGTTCCTGCAGATCAACGACCCGGCAGGCGACGCGGCGACCCATGCGCATCTGTTGAACTTCGATTCGGTGCACGGCCGCTGGAACCGCCAGGCCGACGCCGATGGCGCCAGCATGATCATCGAGGGTCAGCGCATCAAGGTTACAGCCAACAAAGCGATTGCCGACACCGACTGGTCGGGCTGCGATGTGGTGATCGAGGCCAGCGGCAAGATGAAGACCGTCGCGGTGCTCCAGGCGTATCTCGATCAGGGCGTCAAGCGCGTGGTAGTCAGCGCCCCGGTGAAAGAGCAGGGCGCCTTGAACGTCGTCATGGGCGTCAATCACCAGCAGTTCGAGCCGGATCGGCATCGCATCGTGACGGCGGCTTCCTGCACCACCAACTGCCTGGCGCCCGTGGTCAAGGTAATCCACGAAAAGCTCGGCATCCGTCACGGTTCGATCACCACCATTCATGACCTGACGAATACCCAGAGCATCCTCGACCAGCCGCACAAGGACCTGCGTCGCGCCCGGGCGTCGGGTATGAGTCTGATTCCCACCAGCACCGGCTCGGCCACCGCCATCGCCGAAATCTTCCCCGAGCTGCGCGGGCGCCTCAATGGCCATGCCGTGCGGGTGCCGTTAGCCAATGCGTCGCTGACCGATTGCGTATTCGAGGTCGAGCGGGCCACCACGGTCGAGCAAGTGAACGGTTTTCTCAAGGACGCAGCCGAGCACGAGCTCAAGGACATCCTCGGTTTCGAGGAGCGCCCCCTGGTGTCCATCGACTATCGCACCGATCCGCGCTCGTCGATCATCGATGCGCTGTCGACCCTGGTGGTCAACGGCACCCAGGTCAAGCTTTATGCCTGGTACGACAACGAATGGGGCTACGCCAACCGCACCGTCGAACTGGCCCGGATGGTTGGCCTGGCCGTCTGAGGAAGCGTGATGAAAGCCTTGTCAGCCTTAGCGCCGCAAGTGCGTCAGTATTTGCTCGTCACCGGTAATTACTGGGCCTTCACCTTGACCGACGGCGCCCTGCGCATGCTGGTGGTGCTGCACTTCCACGCGTTGGGCTACAGCCCGTTGCAGATTGCCGCGCTGTTCCTGTTCTACGAGCTCTTCGGCGTGATCACCAACCTGCTGGGCGGCTACCTCGGTGCCCGGCTGGGCCTGAATCGGACGATGAACATCGGCCTTGGTCTGCAAGTGGCGGCGCTGCTGATGCTGACGGTTCCGTCCGCCTGGCTGACCATCGCCTGGGTGATGATGGCCCAGGCGCTTTCGGGCATCGCCAAGGACCTGAACAAGATGAGTGCCAAGAGCTCCATCAAGCTGCTGGTGCCTGACGGTGAGCAGGGCAGGCTTTATCGCTGGATAGCGATCCTCACCGGCTCGAAAAACGCGCTCAAGGGCGTCGGCTTTTTCCTCGGCGGGGCGTTGCTCGCATGGATCGGTTTCCAGGGCGCATTGTTGGCGATGGCTGTCGTATTGGCACTGATCTGGGGCGGTAGCCTGATCCTGCTGAAGAAGGACCTGGGCAAGGCCAAGGCCAAGCCGAGATTTCGCGACATTTTTTCCAAGAGCCGGGCGATCAATATTTTGTCGGCCGCGCGAATGTTCCTGTTCGGCGCCCGGGATGTCTGGTTCGTGGTGGCCTTGCCGGTGTACCTGAGCAGTGTCTTCGGCTGGGATTTCTCGACCGTGGGCGGATTTCTCGCCGCGTGGGTCATCGGCTACGGCATCGTGCAATCCCTGGCGCCGAACATCACCGGCAAGAAACGCGGGCAGGTGCCGGATGGCCGCGCCGCGTTCCTCTGGGCGCTGGCGTTGGCGGGCTTGCCGGCGGCGATAGCGCTGGGGCTGTCACAACAGGCGGTGCTGTTGGGCGGGCTGATGATTTTTGGGGCGCTGTTCGCGGTGAATTCTTCCCTGCACAGCTATCTGATCGTGTCGTACGCCAAGGAGGACGGCGTGTCGCTGGACGTGGGTTTCTATTACATGTCCAACGCCATCGGCCGACTGGCCGGGACGCTGCTTTCCGGTTGGGTCTACCAAGGGTACGGATTGGCGGCGTGCCTGTGGATTTCCAGTGCATTCGTGTTGCTGGCTGCCCTGATTTCGTTGGCTTTGCCCCGTCACGCAACGCACTGATTCGCTGCGCTTGCCGTTTCCGTTGGTCTGCAAAGTACGGGACCCCGTCTTGACAACACTGCGGGTCGAAGCAAATACTCGGCGCAAATTCATATAGATGACTAGATAACAAGGTGAATATAGTCCTATGAACGCCCTGTCCAGCGACGCCCGCCTGCCGCTTTATCAACGTTTGCGTGACCAGTTGGCGGAGCAGATCGCCAACAATCGCTGGCGTCCGGGGGAGGCGATTCCCACCGAGGCAGCGTTGTCAGCCGAATACCAGCTGTCCACCGGAACCGTGCGCAAGGCAGTTGATGCGTTGGTCAGCGAGGGCATCCTGGAGCGCCAGCAAGGGCGGGGCACCTTCATTCGTCGTCCCCAGTTCCAGTCATCGTTGTTTCGGTTTTTTCGCTTTCAATCGGCGTCCGGTGAACGCCGGGTTCCGGAGAGTCGCATTCTGTCGGTCGAGCCGGTGGCGGCGCCGTCGGCGGTCGCTCAGGCCTTGGGGTTGCCGGTCGATGCGCCGGTGATCCGCATCGTCCGGGTACGGCTGCTGGAAGTCGAGCCGGTGCTCGCCGAGGAAATCTGGCTGCCACGCAGCCGATTCCAGTCGTTGCTGGAGATCGACCTGAATCAGAAAGGGCCGTTGCTCTATCCCATCTACGAGGAAACCTGCGGACAGGTAGTTGCCTACGCGCAGGAAACCCTCACCGCCGAATCGGTCAACGAGGTGCACGCGCGCTTGTTGCAGGTTCCGGTCAACAGCCCGGTGGTGGTGATCGAGCGCCTGGCCCGCGATTACGCCGGCAACCCGCTGGAATGGCGCCGTTCGCGCGGGCATGCCGAGCATTTCCGCTACAGCGTCGAAATCCGCTGACTTCGGCGGGCTGACGGCGCCTCGAACGCCGCTGCCCT
This sequence comes from Pseudomonas sp. AGC41, assembly GCF_057334555.1. Lineage (NCBI taxonomy): Bacteria > Pseudomonadati > Pseudomonadota > Gammaproteobacteria > Pseudomonadales > Pseudomonadaceae > Pseudomonas > Pseudomonas sp. AGC41. Next base: position 19,471 of record NZ_JBHFJB010000021.1, on the reverse strand, counting down.
TGCCCTGTGTGTTTTTCCTGACTGGCCCTGTAGCGGCGCGGTTCGCTCTCGGCTGCCTTTTGTTCCCCTCATAAGGATAAAAATCATGTTCAGTTGGTATCGCCAGATCACTTCGCGGGAGCGCAAGACATTCTGGGCGTGTTTTGGCGGCTGGTCGCTCGACGCGCTGGAAGTCCAGATGTTCGGCCTGGCGATACCGGCGTTGATCGCCGCGTTCGCCTTGTCCAAGGGCGATGCGGGGCTGATCAGCGGCGTTACGCTGGTGACCTCGGCCCTCGGTGGCTGGGTCGGCGGGACGCTGTCCGACCGTTATGGCCGGGTGCGCACGCTGCAATGGATGATCCTGTGGTTTTCGTTTTTCACCTTCCTGTCGGCGTTCGTCACCGGTTTTCACCAACTGTTGATCGTCAAGGCATTGCAGGGCTTTGGCATTGGCGGAGAGTGGGCCGCTGGCGCGGTGCTGATGGCCGAGACCATCAATCCGAAATACCGCGGCAAGGTCATGGGCACGGTCCAGAGCGCCTGGGCAGTGGGTTGGGGGCTGGCGGTCGGGGTCTTTACGCTGATCTACTCCTTGGTGCCGCAGGACATGGCCTGGCGGGTGATGTTCATCGTCGGCCTGCTGCCGTCGTTCCTGATCATCTGGGTGCGCCGCAACGTCGAGGAGCCGGACAGCTTCCAGCGCCTGCAAAAGGAACAGGCGATCCCGCAGAGCTTCTTCAAGTCCCTGGGCGGCATCTTTCGCCCGGAACTGATTCGCGTGACCCTGTTCGGCGGTTTGCTCGGGCTGGGTGCCCACGGCGGTTATCACGCGGTGATGACGTGGCTGCCGACCTTCCTCAAGACCGAGCGCAACCTGTCGGTGCTCAACTCCGGCGGCTACCTGGCGGTGATCATCTTTGCCTTCTGGTGCGGTTGTGTAGTCAGTGGCTTGCTGATCGATCGCATCGGCCGGCGCAAGAACATCCTGCTGTTCGCGCTGTGCTGTGTGGTAACCGTGCAGTGCTACGTATTCCTGCCGTTGAGCAACACGCAGATGTTGTTCCTGGGCTTTCCGCTCGGTTTTTTCGCGGCCGGCATTCCGGCCAGCCTCGGGGCGTTCTTCAACGAGTTGTACCCGGCGGATGTACGCGGTGCCGGCGTCGGTTTCTGCTACAACTTCGGCCGGGTGCTGTCGGCGGTATTCCCGTTCCTGGTGGGGCACATGAGCGATTCCATGTCCCTGGGTTCAGCCATCGGCATCGATGCCGGCATCGCCTACGGCGTGGCTGTGCTCGCGGCGCTTTGCCTGCCGGAAACCCGCGGCCGCAGCCTGGAAGCCAATGCATCACTAGCGCCCACCGTGGCCTCTGGTAGCGAGAGCGCAAGGGCCTGATGAGTTTATTTTCGATAGATGAGAACCATGGTTGATTCCTGCAATGCGCCGATCACCGGCGTCGACTGCCATGCTCACGTGTTCAGCCGTGAGCTTGAACTGGCTGCCGGGCGGCGTTACACACCAGACTATGACGCTACGCTTGCGCAATACCTGGACCATCTGCAGACCCATGGCTTGAGCCATGGGGTGCTGGTCCAGCCGAGCTTTCTCGGCACCGACAACCGCTATCTGCTCGGCGCGCTGGGGCAGGCGCCGGCGCAATTGCGCGGGGTTGCGGTGGTGGCGCCGGATGTCGGCCGAGCCGAGCTGGACGCGATGGCGCGGCTGGGCGTGGTCGGCGTGCGCTTGAACCTGATGGGCGCGGCCCTGCCCGATTTTCGCGAAGCGCCATGGAAGGGTTTTCTGAGCGACCTTGTCGAATTGGACTGGCATGTCGAATTGCATGCGCGGGTGGAATATCTGCCGGGACTGATTCGCCAATTGATACCATTCGGCGTCCGCTTGGTGGTCGACCATTTCGGTCGCCCCGATGCGCGTTCGGGCCTTGATCAACCGGGATATCCCGAGCTGGTGGCGCTGGGCGCCAGCGGGCAAGTCTGGATGAAGGTCTCCGGTATCTATCGGCTGGCGGGCACGGATTCAGAAAATCTGGCATTCGCCAGGTCCGCGTTGGGCCTGTTGGAGCAGAGTTTCGGCGCCCATCGCCTGGTATGGGGCAGTGATTGGCCACATACCCAGCATGAGGCAGTCGTCGGCTTCGATACGGTGATGCGCCAGTTACAGGGTTTGCAGATTTCGCTGCCGCTTATGCGCGCGCTTACGGTAGAAACGCCCCGCGCCTTGTTTCGATTCTGAGACTGGAATGCCTGTCGCCAAATTTTCCTGAACTCACAAGTTGAATTAGGATCTAGTATCCATTGCAGCTGCGTGAAAAAATCCGCGCCGGCATCTTAAGGGAATAATCCGGGCTGGGATCGCCGACTCAGGGGATACCGGGTCGTTGTGTGACAGGCGCTTTCAGCCAGGCGGATTGGGGATAGAAATGTCGAATATTGAAGCGTTTCCCAGGGAGACGCGTACACCGAGCGAATATGAAGGGCTTGTGGCGATGGGCGCGAACGCGCTCGACGCCATTCCTGGCGCGGTGTACTTGTGTGATCGCAACGGCTGGCTGGTCCGCTACAACAGCGAGGCGGCCACCTTGTGGGGGCGAGCGCCAATATTAGGCGAGGGCGGCGACCGTTTTTGCGGTTCCTATCGCCTGTTCCTGGCCGACGGTACGCCGTTGGCGTTGGAAGACTGCCCGATGGCCTGGGCGTTGGAGTCGGGTACGGCGACGCGCAACCAGGAAGTGTTCATCGAGCGTCCTGACGGAACGCGGATCGTCGCGCTGGTGAACATCCGGGCCCTGAGAGATGAGCAGGGCACTATCCAAGGGGCGATCAACTGCTTCCAGGACGTCTCGGCGCACCACGCGATGGCCGAAGAGCTACGGCGCAGGAATGCCGACCTGGAAGATTTCTTCGAGAACAGCGCGGTGGGCCTGCACATCGTCAGCGGCGAAGGCATCATCCTGCGTGCCAACAAGTCTGAATTGAACTTGCTCGGTTATTCGGCGCAGGAGTACATCGGCCGCCACATCACTGAGTTCCATGTCGATGAGCCGGTCATCTGCGACATCCTGAGCAAATTGAGCAACGGCGAATGCCTGGAGGACTATCCTGCTCGCCTTCGAGCCAAGGATGGTTCGATCAAGCATGTCACCATCACCTCCAATGGGCGGTTCGAGGACGGCAAGCTTTTCAACACCCGGTGTTTCACCGTGGACGTGACCTCGGTCCATGCGGCCGAGACGGCACGCCAGGAGAGCGACGACCGGTTGTCGGCGACCTACGAGGCGGCGACGATCGGCATTGCCGAAGCCGGGGCGGACGGCCATTTGCTACGGGTCAACGACGCGCTCTGCAACATGCTCGGGCGTTCGCGCGAAGAATTGCTGAACATGACTTTCCTGGGGTATACCCACTCCGACAGCACCGACGAAGACGCCGCGCTGTATGCTCGCCAGGTGGCGGGCGAGCTGGATAACTACGTGCTGCGCAAACGCGCCTTCAAGCCTGACGGCGAAACCGTCTACCTGGACATCCACAGCTCATCGGTCCGGGACTCCCAAGGCGTGTTTCGGTATGGCGTGCGGGTTATCCAGGACGTCACGCAGGCGCGGCGCATGGAAAACCAGATCCTCGAAAGCGAGCGGCATATGCGCAACCTGCTCGAGGCGCTGCCCGCAGCGGTCTACACCACCGATGCGCAAGGTCGGATCAACTTTTTCAACCGGGCAGCGGTCGAGTTGTCGGGGCGCACGCCTGAACTGGGCGACCTGTGGTGCGTGACCTGGAAACTGTTCACCACCGATGGCCATTTCCTGCCCCACGACCAATGCCCAATGGCGCTGGCCTTGAAGGAAAACCGGCCGATACGCGGGGTCGAGGCAGTCGCTGAGCGTCCCGACGGCAGCCGCGTGCCGTTCGCGCCGTATCCCACGCCGCTGCATGATGCCGAAGGCAACCTGGTCGGCGCCATCAACATGCTGGTGGACATCTCCGAGCGCAAGCAGGCCGAAGACCGACAGAAAACCCTGATCGACGAGCTCAACCATCGGGTCAAGAATACCCTGGCCACGGTGCAATCCCTGGCGGCCCAGACCGCCCGCAATGCAGTGGATGCCAAGGATGGTTACAACCGTTTCGAAGCCCGGCTTCTCGCGTTGTCCCGCGCCCACGATCTGTTGACAAGGCGGCATTGGGGCCAGACCCCCCTGGCCTCTCTGGCCCATGAAGTGCTGATGCCTATATTCGGGGCCGACCCTGGCCGTGTCACCATCGAGGGTGATGCCATCGACGTCGACACCCGGGTCGCGCTCGGCCTGACCATGACCCTCAACGAACTGGCGATCAACGCCCTCAAGTACGGCGCGATGTCGGTCGAGACGGGCAGGCTTTCGCTGAACTGGAACGTCCAGCCACAATCGAACGGCACCTTGCTGACCTTGGATTGGCGCGAGCAGGGCGGCCCTCCGGTGTTCCCGCCGGAACGTGAAGGGCTCGGTTCGCGGTTGATGAAACGCTGCATCGAGCGCGATCTTGGCGGAATTTTTGTCCTGACTTTTGCACCTGAGGGCGTTCTCTGTCGCTTCTCGTTCATGGTTGTTGAGCAGTCTGCATGACCCCGTTTGCTGGTATCAGGGTTCTGCTTGTCGAGGACGAAGGCACCGTCGCCATGCTGATCGAGGAAATGCTCGAAGAGTTGGGATGCACCGTGGTGGCTTCAGTCCCACGGCTTGCCCAGGCTCGGGAAAAAGCGCACACCCTCGAGGTTGACCTGGCTATTCTGGATGTCAATCTGGCCGGCGAACGGGTTTTTCCGGTGGCTGATATCCTGCGTGCTCGCAGCATTCCTTTCCTGTTCAGCACTGGGTACGGCGCCAGCGGCCTGCCCGCAGATTTCGCCCAGTGTCCGGTTTTGCACAAACCCTTTTCCGAAAACGAGTTGCAGCTGAAGATGGCGCTGACGCTGAAAAGTTGAAGTATTTTCTAGGAGCAACCATGAGCTTGTACGGCCAATACGATCCGCAGAACATCTTTGCGCTGATTCTTCGCGGCGAGGCGCCTTGCTATAAAATTTACGAAGACGCTGATGTTCTGGCCTTCCTCGATATTTTTCCGCAGTCGCGCGGTCATGTGCTCGTCATCCCGAAGGCGGCCCAGTCGCGCAATATCCTTGATGTCGACCCCGCGGTGCTGGGCAAGATGATGTCGGCGGCGCAACACCTCACTCGGATCCTCGTCGACGAGTTGCAGCCGGATGGCGTGCAGATCGCGCAGTTCAACGGCGCGCCCGCCGGGCAGACGGTCTTCCACATCCATGTCCACATCATCCCACGCTGGGACGGCGCGGCGCCTGAGGCTCATGGACGGGGCAAGGCCGATCCGCAAGAGCTTGAAGCGTTGCAGGCGCGGCTGGTGGAGCGGATTCGTTCGCAAGAGTGATGGCTTAGTCTTCCAAGGGGGGCAACGAGTGTGCGCCCCACCGCAAAACCTGTGACAAATCGTCACCAACCTCATCTGTCCCTGGCTGGTTCCCAATCCCTGCGGTTGGTGGAGATAAAGTAGGGCGCGTTCGGTAGCCGGGCGCTCATCCGCTATCGCAGCGGAACATAAACATCAGTCTGCCATTGATCCTGTGGCGTCTCGGGATAGGCGCTCAGGTAGTGGAAAAACAGTGGCTGGTCACGCAGCTCCTCACCGCTCGCGGGGAGCCAGTCGCGGTAGATCGGGTAGATCGTTTCGCCGATATGATCGGGCGACCCCGCATGGCGTACCACGACGTAGCGGCCGCCGGGAATGACGAGCGGGCCTACGCCGAACTCATTCGGCGTCACGTCTTCGTGAATCTCACCGCAGATCGCGAATCGGAAGGCGTGCGCAGGTGTCGTATCGGGATTGCCATAAGGAATGCCGAACGTGCGGCTTGATGCCACCGGCGACTGCCCGCTGCGCATGCGCCACTCGATGAACTGGCGGACGCTGGCATTGACCAGCCCGGGCGGTCCGCAGTGCTCAAGCGCCGCTACGTTGATTTCAGGAATTTCGATGATGCGTACTTGCATGAGAAGTGTCCTGGAGAAATGAGGGACGGCAAACACCGTGTTCCAGACCTGCCAGTTTGCATTCTTCCTGAACACGCTTGGCGCTGCGCCGAACGCCCGGCCAAACGCCCTGGAGAATGCCTCGGGGCTCTTGAAACCCGCATCCAGCGCGACGTCCAGTACCGAATAATCGGCAAACGCGACCAGGCGATGTGCCGCGCGTCGTAGCCGCATCAGCTGGACGTAGCGCGAAACAGGCACGCCCATGAACGCCGTGAATTGTCGGTGGAAGTGAAACGCCGAGAAGTTCGCCACATGACTTAACGTCCTTACCGACAGATCACCCTCCAGATTGGAGTCGATATACGCCAGTACAGCGTCGAAGCGTTTTTTGTAGGCGAAATCGTTCGGTAGTTCAGGCACGGCGGAAGGCTCTTGGAGGTGCGGTCGGCGTCAGAGTCGACTATACGCGTAGAGCGTGCCTAGCCGCGTTTGCTCAAAAGCGCATAGTCAGGCCCCCTATTGCCTGCCGCTGTCGGCCCGGGGGCTGACTATCCGATGCCAATACACCCACCGTGGCGAGGGAGCTTGCTCCCGCTCGGTGGCGCAGCCTCCGCAAAACCGAGCAACGCGGTGTGCCTGGTAAAACGCAGATGCTGATTCAGGGCCGCTTCGCCCGAAGCGTCGAACCGGCCCAGCGGGAGCAAGCTCCCTCGCCACGGTGGCTGCATTCGTCCTGTTAGATAGCGCAGACCGGGCCTTTGGTACTTTCTGTTCTATTCAATCAAGACGCGGTACCTGATATCCCGATCAAACGGGTCTTCCGGGTTCTCGTAGGCCTCAAGCACTTCAAGAAACCCCGCGCGCTCGAGACTGGCCAGATCCTCCAGGGTCCAATCGGCAGGAAAGTCGCCGGAAAAATCCTTTCCTTGATGTTCAACCCATCGAAAAACCGGGAAGGGCATGTAACCGAGCCACTCTGAGCGATAGGTGATCTCGCCAGAATCGCTGGGCGCTACTGCGGCGCGGATCTTGTTCTTGATGGCTTCCTGGTATTCATCCATGGTGTTCTGGTCCTGGTTGGATCATGCCGCATCACTCGCCTGGGAGTCGAAAATGATGCGCACCTCCGAACTTTGAAGCAAGCTTTCCGGGGTGACGGTACGATCACAGCCGCCAGAAGGCGAGATTCGGCTCGGCGTTATCTTGTGGCGTTCAGGAAGCTTAAGCGGAGTTAGCCGACAAGGGCGATCAAGCAAATATCATCACTTCAAATTGCTCTTGAAGAAACTCGTCAACTTCTCGAAAGGAATCAGATCGACCCGGTCGTAAAGATCGACATGCCCAGCGCCCGGAATGATCACCAGTTCCTTGGGTTGACCGGCAAGCTTGTAGGCCTCTTCGCTGAATTCCCTGGAGTGCGCGTCGGCGCCGGCGATGAACAGCATCGGATGAGGCGAGATGGTCTCGATATCATTGAGCGGATAGAAGTTCATGAACTTGATGTTGCTGGTCAGCGTCGGGTGCGTGGTCAGGTCTCTGGAAGAGCTGGCGGGCGTGAATTCGCCGCGGGGCGTGCGGTAGAAATCGAAGAATTCACGCTGGATAGGATGGGTGTTTTCGTCCAGTTGATGCACGGTGCCGCTGGTGTAGAGCGTTTCGCCACCGGCGAACTCGACATTACGCTGCTGGGTGGCTTGGGCGATGATGGCGCGGCGTTGATCCAGCGTTTGGGAATGCTTCAATCCGTTGCGATTGACGCCGCCCATGTCGTACATGCTCACGGTAGCGATGGCTTTCATGCGTGGGTCAATCTTGGCGGCGCTGATCACGAAGCTGCCGCTGCCACAGATGCCGAGAGCGCCAATGCGTTCCCTGTCGACAAAGGGCTGGGCACTGAGAAAGTCCACCGCCGCGCTGAAGTCCTCGGCATAGATATCCGGCGAGACTGCATTGCGCGGTCGTCCCTCGCTTTCGCCCCAGAACGACAGATCCAGGGAAAGGGTCACGAAGCCTTTTTCCGCCAGCTTGGTGGCGTACAGATTCGCGCTTTGCTCCTTCACCGCTCCCATCGGATGGCCGACGACGATCGCCGGATTGCTGGTCTTGCCATTGAGCTTTTTCGGAATGAACAGGTTGCCCGCCACGTTCATTTGGTATTGGTTCTTGAAGTTGACCTCCTGTACGGTCACTTCATCACTGATATAAAAATTGTCTGCGCCGTGGGACATATCGGCTCCTATCGCTGAGAACGAACTGACGAGAAGGGTCAATAAAACGAGGATCTTTTTCATGGGAGGTCCTGTCGATGCGTAGGCATCAATCGTGGGCGAACGTCACTTGCACCGTCCCCTGGCCCAGCGCTTGAGCCAGTTTTGAGGTGTCGTTCACGTGGCCCAGGCGCGTGTACGCGTAGGTTGAGTTGAAGTCCTTGTAGAAGACGACCAGGGTGTCCTTGCCGTACAGCATCAGGTCGCCGTTGCGGAGTGTTCCCGGCCGGCTCGCCTTGACGGGTAGCGCTCGGGGGAGGGTGGCGTATTTTTCGTTGCGGTTGAGATCGCTCATCTCCAGTGTCAGCGGGGCTAACGCGGCAAGCGATTGGGCTGCGGTGGTATCGGCCAGGGTGATGGCAAAGCGTCGTTCGCCGACGATTATCCACATGTCAGGTTTCTCCGCTGTCAAAGAGGCCGATGCGGCATCGCTTTCGGCCATGCAGCTGCCAAGCATGAGCAAAGAGGCCAGCAAACCAAGGCTGGCAGAGCGCATCGGGGTTCTGTATCGGGTTCTGTTCATGGGGCCCATGGTGACGCGCGAGCACTGATGCGACTAGCTAATGAGTACTTAACAGGGCTATAAGCATGGCTAATCAATAGCTCTTGAAGTGCTTCGCCATGGTCAAACGCAATCTCAACGATCTGCTGTCTTTCGTCACCGTGGCGAGGGAGGGCAGTTTTACCCGTGCTGCCGGTGCATTAGGCGTCACCCAGTCGGCGCTGAGCCAGGCGATCAGTGGCCTGGAGGCGCGTTTGCAGATCCGCTTGCTGACGCGAACCACCCGCAGCGTATCGCCAACCATCGCCGGCGAACGGTTGCTGCAAGCCATCGGTAATCGTTTCGATGAAATAGAAACCGAGCTGGACAGGCTTACGGAAATGCGCGACAAGCCCGCTGGCACCGTGCGCATCACCTGTGGCGATCACGTATTACGCACGACCTTGCTGCCCAAGCTGACCGGATTGCTGCACGAGTACCCGGACATCAACGTCGAGTTCGATGTCTGTTACGGGTTCCGGGACATCGTCGCGGATCGCTTTGATGCGGGGGTGCGCCTGGGCGATACCATCGACAAAGACATGGTGGCCGTGCCGATAGGCCCTGCGTTGCGGATGGCGGCTGTTGCTTCACCTGAATACTTCGCCAGTTGCGCCATTCCCAAGAGCCCGCGCGACCTGCTCGGCCATCGCTGCATCAATCAGCGCATGCCGACGTCGGGCGGGCTATATGTCTGGGATTTCGAGCGGCGCGGCAAGGAAGTGAACGTCCGGGTGGACGGTCAGTTGATCTTCAACACATCGACGCACATCGTCGAAGCCGCATTGGCCGGATTGGGGGTGGCGTACTTGCCTGAGGAAGAATTCGAACCGCATCTCCAGGCGGGCCGGCTGGTGCGCGTACTGGAGGATTGGTGCCCGCCGTTTCCCGGGTACTACCTTTACTACCCCAGCCGACGGCAACCTTCGCCCGCGTTTACATTGGTTGCCAATGCATTGCGTAACGTCAACTGACATCAGCGGCTCATCGCCACGGTTGCCGACGCCACGCCCACATGGTTCGTCCATGAGTTCGTCGCGCTGGCAACCTTACGGAAGGGGCGTGCGGGGGCCCGAATGAACACCATATCGCCAATCTGCACGCGGTGTAATGGGATGAACTGTGGCAATAGCGAGTGTGCTGTTAGTGGTTTACCTTCTGAAGACCGCCCCTTGACGAGGTGGTGACGCAGAGACCGTTTTGATATCGCTAAAAATAAATATAAGCAAGAAGGATTAGGTCGAGTCCTAGGATGATTCTGCCAAAATTGCAGAGATTTCCAACGCTTTCTTTATAGCTATTCTTATAAAGGCACCACCATGGTCCGGCCACTACAATACTCTGGCCTTTTTTTGCATGTGGATATGCCATTATTATCAAGCTTATATAAGTCAAGCTCAGTATCGAAAAAGCGTATGCGATCATTGTTTGTACTCTATGGGGCCAGTGCTGTAATTGGGTCCCGGAATGCCACCCATAAGTCCGCCATAGGCGCAAAGTGTTCCGTCGGGGTTCAGTTGTCCTCCTAAGAATAGACCGGCTCGGCCCGGCGCCCCGGATACGACTCCTCCGTCGGGAATATGTTCTTTCCAATCAGGACCACAATTTGTTTCTGGTGGAGGGGGCATTGCACATACTAGTATCGCAGCACCCAATCCGCCGACTCCAAGGGATCCTGTGGCTGTAGGATCTCCTTGAATATAGGACGCGCAGTACATCCCAAGACAAGCGGTAAAGCCATAGCGAGCGACCTGTTTTCCTGGCATAAGCGTAGGGCCGTTGGGATAACCCATAAGTCCTTTAGGATCGATAACATTCAAAGGATTGGCCACTGCATATTCGAAAGTATTCAAGCCGCCCGTCAGCCCAATCGGATCACTCATATTTCCCTGGGCGTCGTAGGTATAGGTCTCGCTTTGGCCTGCGACGGTTTGAGCGGTCAGCCGGTAGTCCAGATCGTAGGTACGTTGAAGCGTAGTCCCGTTGGCCCAGGTCAGGTTTTTAAGCGGACCGAAAGGTTGATACGTGATGTTGCTGGCGAACGCGCTCGGCTGCTCCGTGCCCTGCCGAATTTGTACTTGGCTGATTTGTCCTGTGGTGTTGCGCGAGTAGACGATGCTGAAACCTGTTGGATAATCGATTCTGCTCAACCGATTGGCGGCATCGTATCCATAGCCGATTTGTTCTGGCTGAGTCGCTGTGTTTTCGGGCGCTGTTTGCCGCTGGGTTGTAACGTTGCCTTGGGCGTCGTAGGTGTAATTCAGCACCCCGTTGACGTCCTCCACGGCTGTCAGTCGGCCGATGCCTTTGTTACCTGCGGCAATCGAATCGTAGTGGAATTGAACGTCCAGGGCCGGGTTCGTCGGATAGCGGCGGGCGGTCAAGCGATTGAGCACATCGTAGGTAAAAGTCGTGACCACACCACGCGCGTCCACCTGTTGCGTTACGTTGCCTGCGGCATCGTACTGGTAGTGAGTGGCTCCGCTGTCAGGACTGTTCACCCGCGTCAGGTTTCCCAGGCCGTCGTATTGATATTGAGTGGTTACACCACGTGGGTCGCGGACTTGCTTGAGGTTATCTTGAGCGTCGTACTCAAGTTGGGTGATGCCATTAAGCGGGTCAGTATTCATCACCAATCGATTCAGTGAGTCAAAGGCCCGTTGGTGACCGTGGTTGCGGGGATTGGTCAGCGCGATCGGATTATCGTTGAGGTCGTACTGTGTCTGGCTTGCCTGGCCGGCCGCACCCACTGAGCGTAGCAAGCGACCCAGTTCGTCATACACCCATTGGTGTTGTTTGGTCAGCTGACCGGTCTTGTCCTTGATTCGTACCGCAGTCCGGTTCCCCATCGGGTCGAGATCAAATTCGATCTGTTCCCCTGCGTTATTGGTCCCTTGAATGAGCCGCCTTGCCTCGTCCCAGGTATAAGTCGACCAGCTATTGTCTGCGCGAATTATCTTGATGATGTCGCCCACGGCATTGTGTTCGAGGCGAACAGTGCCGGTAGCGGTACTCAACGAGTTCATCCAGCCTTTTGGGGCATAAGTCAGGTTTGTAATAACGCTATTGGAATCGACAACTGTCTTAGGGTTGCCGGCGGTGTCAAAGTTGGAAAATGTGGTGGTGTGCCCGGGGGCGTTGATAATGCGTGCCAAATGTCCTTTGGCATCGTATTCATAGCGGGTAATGTCACTTACATCTGTTCGGGGCCCATCTGACGACTCAAACTGCCCCTGGGTATTATAGGCGAACGACCAGCCGCGTTCGGCAGCTTGGCAAAGAGGAAGGGGGGGAATGATTCCGCCCAAAGCGAGGGCGAGCAGAGCAACCTTGCATGTCAATATATTCATATTCAGATGCTTCTGAATTAACGTGAAATGATTGTTTTACTGAGCTGGCGCCCTTGAGTGTCGTAAGTGTATTTAATGGAGCGATCCGGTTCGTTGATGCGAACAGGGGAATACAGCGTCGGGTGCCATTCAGTGGTGATCGTTCTCGTTTGAGAAGTGCCACTCGCTTCCGTGCGAGAGGTTTCCAGGCCTCGATCGTTGTAGAGATAGGTGGTTATATTGCCATTGTTGTCGGTTTTTGTGGTCAGCAGTCCGCGGGTGTCGTAGGTGAAAGTTGAGTTGCTAACGGGGCAGTTGGCTGATGGAAACCCTGTAATAGATTTGATGCGTGTGATGTCTTGAATAATTTCAAATTGATAGTGCGTCTGCTTGCCCAGCGCATTAGTGACCGTAGACGATCCATCGCTGTTGTAGCTGATCAGGACTTTTCCAGCCCCAGCAGCGTGCTCACCTGAAATGGCGCGTCCTTGTTCATCATAGGTCCATGTGGCGTAACGCACCCCGCGTTCATCGATAATGCCGGTCAGTAGTCTGCTGTCGCTGGGGTCTTGATAGAGATATTGTTTGTTTTCAGTGTGATTTGGATGGCTTTTCGTCATCGAAGTAAGTTGTTTGTAATCATTATAGGCGTAGCTAATGTTGACGTTGTCCGCTGTGACGGTAAGAGGTTGCTTCTTTACGTCCTCGGTAAACGTTAAGGTGTTGCCAAAGCCATCAGTGACAGTTGCAACGGTATTTAAGTATGTGATGTTCAGTGCTATCCCTGATTTGATAAGCGCCGTGAGCTTTCCGTCGCTGTCAAACTCAAGTATCTGGTTGTCGGATGCATGATGACTCCAGCGGTTTGACAGGCGGGTGAGCTTGCCTGTTTCTGGTGGCTTACCCTTATACAACGCACCTTTTTTTTAAAAATAGGAGCGATTTCCATCATGGTGAATAAGCGTGATCAGGTTCTCCTCGAAACTTAGCCAGGATGAATAACCATGTCGCCATGCTCCATCGGCGCTTCTGTAGGACTTTGAAAACCCGAGTGGATTTAAAGCAGAAGGTGAGCTTGAAACAGAGTAGTCATTTTCGAGTTGTATTTTATAGCCTGTAACGAAATTTATTGGATTTCCCGTGAGGCTTAAAGGGCAGCTGTTGTCCATCCCTTGGGCTTCGCATTGTTCGGTAAGGTTATTAAACGTTTTCCCGCTTTCGCATGAGTTGCCATGCCTGTATATCGATATGGCTAGATTGTCATCGGGGCCGTCACCATAGAAAAGGTTACAGGTCCATTGGTTTTCCCTTGAGGTGGGAGTGGCAGAGCCATATTCATACACTGAGTATTCGGTGTTTTCGTGCAGAAAACGACAGGCTAGTTCTGGGGATAGATGATTTTTCTGTGGTCCCTGCCAACCCCAAGCTTCCGGTTGAATGTGCCAATAATACTCCTTTGCTGTTGTGTTAAAGCTGGTGGCAAGCAGTAAGAGTGACAGAGAGTATGCAGCGAGTATTTTGGGTGACATTGGGCGTCCTTGCGGTCTTTCAGGTTTTTAAACTCCCTCAATGATCGCTCGGTGCGTCGCTGTGAAAACGATACATATATAGTGTGTTTGTAACCTTGTGTTGTGATCCAGCAAAGCACTCGCCACGCTGGCAGTCGAAAAACGGCCTATAGCCACCGATCGCTGTGCGTCGCCTACAATCACTTGTGTATTTGACCTCCCCGTGGACACAGAACAACTTTTCGCGCCTCGTCGCTTTCAGGACACGTTTCGTCGTCCACGTGCAATCGCCGCTCCCCGGGAGTGGCAAGCTGTGAAGATGCCCCGGACCAGGTGCGCCAAAGACACCTGGCCGGAGAGCAAGAATGGCGACCGGATTGCCACGCTACCGTGACGTGGGCCGCACGCCCTAGCCAAGACTCCGGACGACTACCGCCACGCGGCGGTGTCGTTCGAGATGCCGAGGTACGTTTATGCCTGATGAGACGCTTCACCTGCCCCTGATTCACAGCGTGCTGGCGCGCAAGAAGGACACCCCCGGTGCCTTGTTGCCCATCCTTCATGCCATCCAGGAAGGTTGTGGGTACGTTCCCGACGCCGCCGTCCCTGAAATCGCCCATGCCCTCAATCTCAGCCAGGCTGAAGTGCGCGGGGTAATCAGCTTCTACCATGACTTTCGCACCACGCCGCCGGCGCGCCATACCCTGCGCCTGTGCCGGGCGGAGTCGTGCCAGAGCATGGGGGCCGAAGGCCTGGCTGCGCAGTTGCGCGAACAGCTGGCGCTGGACGATCACGGCACCAGTGCCGACGGGGCGATCAGCCTGCGGCCGGTCTATTGCCTGGGCGCCTGCGTGTGCTCGCCGGCCCTGGAGCTGGACGGGGAGCTGCACGCACGGCTGACCCCGGAACGCCTGCGCCAGTTGGTGAAAGGTTGTCTGGAGGATGGCCCATGCTGACCCTCTGCATTCCCCGTGATTCGGTGGCCCGCGCCGTTGGTGCGGACAAGGTGGCGGATGCGCTGGTGCGCGAGGCCGAGCGTCGGCAATTGCCGCTTGAGGTGCAGCGCACCAGCTCTCGCGGGCTGTATTGGCTGGAGCCCTTGGTAGAGCTTGAAACGCCCGAAGGGCGGTTGGGATTTGGCCCGGTCACCGCGCAAGACGTGCCAGGCCTGCTCGATGCGCTTGGCCACGACCCGGGCGGCCATCCTTCAGCCTTGGGGCTGGTGGAGAACATTCCTTACCTGAAAAGCCAGCAGCGCCTATTGTTTGCGCGTGCCGGCATCACCCGGCCCTTGTCCCTCGACGACTATCGGGCCAAAGGGGGGTTCCTCGGCCTGGCCCGCGCGATCCGGATGGACGGCGCCGAGGTGGTTGCCCAGGTACTCGATTCCGGCCTGCGTGGCCGGGGCGGCGCGGCGTTCCCGGCGGGTATCAAGTGGCGCACCGTGCGCGACGCGCAGGGCCCGCAGAAATACGTGGTCTGCAATGCCGACGAAGGCGACTCCGGTACGTTCGCCGACCGCATGCTGATGGAAGGCGATCCGTTCCTGCTGATCGAAGGCATGGTCATTGCCGGGATCTGCGTTGGCGCCACCATGGGCTACATCTATGTGCGCTCGGAATACCCGGATGCTGTCAGCACGCTGAACGAAGCGCTGCACATCGCCCGCGAGGCCGGTTACCTGGGCGCCGATGTCGGCGGCAGTGGCCGCGCCTTCGAGCTGGAAGTGCGGGTCGGCGCCGGCGCTTACATCTGTGGCGAAGAAACAGCGCTGCTGGAATCCCTTGAAGGCAAGCGCGGCATGGTGCGCGCCAAGCCGCCGCTGCCGGCATTGCAGGGCCTGTTCGGCTTGCCGACGCTGGTGCATAACGTGGTGACCCTGGCCTCGGTGCCGGTGATCCTGGAGAAGGGCGCGCAGTTCTACCGCGACTTCGGCATGGGCCGCTCACTGGGCACCATGCCGTTCCAACTGGCCGGCAACGTTCGTCGCGGCGGGCTGGTGGAGCGGGCATTTGGCCTGAGTCTGCGCGAATTGGTGGAGGAGTATGGCGGCGGCACCGCCAGCGGTCGCCCGTTGAAGGCCGCGCAAGTCGGCGGCCCGCTGGGCGCGTGGGTCCCACCCGCGCAGTTCGACACACCGCTGGACTACGAAGCGTTCGCCGCCATGGGCGCGATGCTCGGCCACGGTGGCGTGGTGGTTGCCGACGACAGCCTGGACATGGCCCGGATGGCCCGGTTCGCCTTGCAATTCTGCGCCGAGGAATCCTGCGGCAAATGCACGCCGTGTCGCATCGGTTCGACCCGTGGCGTCGAGGTGGTGGATCGCTTGATCGCCAGCACCGATGCCAACGCCCGCCAGGAACAAGCGGCGTTGCTGCAAGACCTTTGCGACACCCTGCAATACGGCTCGCTCTGTGCCCTCGGTGGGATGACGTCCTACCCCGTCGCCAGCGCCCTCAAGTACTTCCCCGCCGACTTCGGTCTGGCGACCACGGAGGCCGACCAATGATCAACATCTTCGATCCCGCCAGCGACATCGACCTGGGCACCCCGGCCCGCATAAGCGACGTGCAGGTCAGCCTGACCATCGATGGCCGTGAAATCAGCGTTCCTTCCGGCACATCGGTGATGCGCGCGGCGGCCTTGCTCGGTACCTCCATCCCGAAACTGTGCGCCACCGACAGCATGGAAGCCTTCGGCTCCTGCCGCATGTGCCTGGTGGAGATCGACGGCATGCGCGGTTACCCGGCCTCGTGCACCACGCCGGTGACCGACGGCATGGTGGTCCGCACCCAGACCTCAAAGCTCGCCACCCTGCGTCGCAACGTGATGGAGCTGTACATCTCCGATCATCCGCTGGACTGCCTGACATGCCCGGCCAATGGCAACTGCGAATTGCAGACCGTGGCGGGGCAGGTGGGCTTGCGCGAGGTGCGCTACGGCTACGAAGGCGCCAATCACCTGGCCGAAGCCAAGGATGTATCCAACCCTTATTTCGACTACGACCCGAGCAAGTGCATCGTTTGCAGCCGCTGCGTGCGTGCCTGCGAGGAAATCCAGGGCACCTTCGCGCTGACCATCAGCGGACGCGGCTTCGATTCCCGCGTCGAAGCGGCCGGCGGTGACAACTTCCTCGATTCCGAATGCGTGTCCTGCGGCGCCTGCGTCCAGGCCTGCCCAACGGCCACGCTGATCGACAAGAGCGTCGTCGAAATCGGCCAGCCGGAGCGCAGCGTCGTCACCACCTGCGCCTATTGCGGGGTGGGCTGCTCGTTCCGCGCCGAGATGAAAGGCGAACAACTGGTGCGCATGGTCCCGGACAAGAACGGCCAGGCCAACCACGGCCACTCCTGCGTCAAGGGCCGCTTCGCCTGGGGCTACGCGACGCACCCGGACCGCATCACCAAGCCGATGATCCGCAAGCACATCAGCGACCCGTGGCAAGAAGTCAGCTGGGAGGAGGCGGTCACCTACGCCGCCAGCGAACTGCGGCGCATCCAGCTCAAGTACGGGCGCGATTCCATCGGTGGCATCACCTCCAGCCGCTGCACCAACGAAGAAACCTACCTGGTGCAGAAACTGGTGCGCACGGCGTTCGGCAACAACAACGTCGACACCTGCGCGCGGGTCTGCCATTCGCCGACCGGTTATGGCCTCAAGCAAACGCTGGGCGAGTCGGCCGGTACGCAGAATTTCGATTCGGTGATGAAGGCCGACGTGATCATGGTGATGGGCGCCAACCCCACCGATGCGCACCCGGTGTTTGGTTCCCAGCTCAAGCGCCGCCTGCGCCAGGGCGCGCGGCTGATTGTCATCGACCCGCGGCGCATCGACCTGGTGGATTCGCCTCACGCCCGTGCCGAGCTGCATCTGCAGCTGCGTCCGGGCACCAACGTGGCGATGCTCAACGCGTTGGCCCACGTGATTGTCACCGAGGGGCTGGTTGATGAGCCTTTCGTCAAGGAGCGTTGCGAGGCGACAGATTTCTCCCGTTGGCGCGACTTCGTCAGCTTGCCGGAAAATGCCCCCGAGATCCTCGGCCCGGTGTGTGGCGTGCCCGCCGAGCAGATCCGCGCCGCCGCGCGGCTCTACGCCACCGGCGGCAACGCTGCCATCTACTACGGCCTCGGTGTCACCGAACACAGCCAGGGCAGCACCTCGGTGATGGGCATCGCCAACCTCGCCATGGCCACCGGCAACATCGGCCGCGAAGGCGTCGGGGTGAACCCGCTGCGTGGACAGAACAATGTCCAGGGCTCCTGCGACATGGGCTCGTTTCCCCACGAGCTGCCCGGCTATCGGCACATCTCCAATGAAGCGGTGCGGGCCCAGTTCGAGCAGGCCTGGAACGTGACCCTGCAACCCGATCCGGGCCTGCGCATCCCGAACATGTTCGAGGCGGCGCTGGACGGCACCTTCAAGGCGCTTTACTGCCAGGGCGAGGACATCGCCCAGAGCGATCCCAACACCCAGCATGTGACTGCGGCGCTGACGGCTTTGGAATGCGTGATCGTCCAGGACATCTTCCTCAACGAAACGGCCAAGTTTGCCCATGTGTTCCTGCCGGGCAGCTCGTTCCTGGAGAAGGACGGTACCTTCACCAACGCCGAGCGCCGCATTTCCCGCGTGCGTAAGGTCATGGACCCCCTGGCCGGCAAGGCCGACTGGGAAGCCACCATAGCCCTGGCTGACGCCCTGGGCTACAAGATGCACTACAACCACCCTTCGGAAATCATGGATGAAATCGCCCGCCTGACGCCGACCTTCAGCCGCGTCAGTTACGCCGAACTGGAGCGTCACGGCAGCTTGCAGTGGCCGTGCAACGATGCCGCGCCGGACGGCACGCCGACCATGCACATCGACCAATTCGTGCGCGGCAAAGGGCGCTTCATGCTCACCGGCTATGTGCCCACCGAGGAGAAGGTCAACGGCCGTTATCCGCTGCTGCTGACCACCGGACGCATCCTCAGCCAGTACAACGTCGGCGCCCAGACCCGGCGCACCGACAACGTGGCGTGGCACGAGGAGGATCGCCTGGAAATCCACCCGACCGACGCTGAAAATCGTGGCATCGCCGAGGACGATTGGGTCGGTATCAGCAGTCGCGCCGGGCAGACGGTGCTGCGTGCCAGGGTCACCGAGCGGGTGGCGCCAGGGGTGGTCTACACCACCTTCCACTTTCCCGAGTCCGGGGCCAACGTGATCACCACGGACAATTCGGACTGGGCCACCAACTGCCCGGAATACAAAGTCACGGCGGTGGAAATCGTGCGGGTCAGCCAGCCTTCCGAATGGCAGAAGCGGTATCAGGCGTTCAGCGATGAACAGCGGCGGCTGCTGAAGGAACGTCGTCACGCCGAAAAAGCCGAGGTGCGCCGATGAGTTCGCAGAACCTGATCAAGATGGCCAACGAGATTGCCCGCTACTTCGCCACGGAGCCTGATCAGGCGTTGGCGGTGGCTGGCATTCGACAGCACATCAAGAACTTCTGGACGCCAGGCATGCGCAGGGATTTGCAGGGTTGGGAGGAGAAACATCCGGATGCGGTTTTGCATCCGTTGGTTTTGGCGGCGTTGAAGGAGCCTGAAGCCATGAACTGACATGCGGGGCTGTGGCGAGGGAGCTGGCGCCCGCTGCTGAGTACATATCCATTGCTTGGGTAACGGCTACTTAGGGTTCCGCCCTTACGGCGGGTCACTTTTGGAAGAGCGCCAAAAGTAACCAAAAACGCTTTGCCCCACCACTCGGCACCTCGCCTGGGCTCGGTGTGCCTGAACGAAGGCATTGCTCCGTGGGC
>NZ_JBHFJB010000020.1:76054-78352 GCF_057334555.1 Pseudomonas sp. AGC41 | reverse complement strand
CTCGCTCCCACAGTTGATGGGTCTGCCACAGCCGGCTGTTATTCGTGCTCCTCCAGATACCGCAACGCCATCTCCTCGGTCGCGACCTTGATCGCCGGCGGCAAGTGCGGCGCCACCAGCATCATGACCTGATAGACCACCAGGCGAACCTCGCCCTCGCGATCGAGGATCCGCTGATAGTCCAGCGAGAACAGCAACGTCAGGGTGATCTGCTCGACCAGTTGCCCGAGTGCCTGGGTGTCGCTCACCAGCAAGTCCTGGGCCTTGAGTTGCGCCAGTAACGAGGCCAGGGTCCGTTTCAACGCGTTGAGCAACTGGCGAATGCCCTTGGCCAGTTTCGGCAGGCGCCCCGCCAGGTTCGACAGGTCCTGGAACAGGAATCGGTACTGGGCCAGGCGCTCGACGATCAGGTGCAGGAACAACCAGTAATCCTCCGGCGCCAGTTGCGCATCGGCGGGCGGATCCAGCAGCGGTGCGAGCTCGGCCTGGAATCGCTCGAACAATCCGAGTATCAGCGGTTCCTTGCCGTGGAAGTGGTAGTAGAGGTTGCCGGGGCTGATGCCCATCTCGTTGGCGACTTCGAGGGTGGAAACATTCGGCTCGCCCTTCTCGTTGAATAATTGCAGGGCACATTCGAGGATTCGGTCGCGGGTTTTCATCCGGTCTTCTTGGTCGGTGGAGTCCTTCCACGGCCCGCAGTGCGACCGTGGGACGAGGCGTTCAGCGTACCCGTACGTAATTTCCGGGTGCCGCTTCCAGGGCCGGGTATTTCGCGTTGCCCAGCGTCATCTGCGTTTCGTGCTGGGCGCCGGAGCGCTCCTGGATCCAGCCCAGCCATTGGGTCCACCAACTGCCCTCGATGTGCTTGGCGTCGTAGTACCAGGCGCGCGGGTCGCTGCTCAGTTTCGGATTTTCAATGTAGTTGGCCTTGGGGTTGCCTGGCGGGTTGAGGATGCTCTGGACGTGTCCGCTGTTGGACAGCACGAAACGTCGTTCGCCGCCCAGCAGCAACGTCGAGCGGTACACCGCGTCCCACGGCGTGATGTGGTCGTTGATGCCGGCCACGCTGAAGCTGTCCACGGTGACTTTCTGCAAGTCGATAGGCGTGCCGCACACTTCCAGGGCGCCCGGCCGTGTCAGCGGGTTGTGCTTGAAAAAATCCAGCAGGTCGCCGTGATAGGCCGCCGGAAGCCGCGTGCAGTCGTTGTTCCAGTAGAGGATATCGAACGCCGGCGGCTCCTTGCCCAGCAGGTAGTTGTTGACGAAGTAGGTCCAGATCAAGTCGTTGGGCCGCATCCAGGCGAAGACCCGAGCCATGTCGCGGCCATCGAGAATGCCTTTCTGATAGGAGCGGCGCTTGGCGGCTTCGAGGGTCTGTTCGTCAATGAACAGCGTGGCCGGGCTCTCGATCTCGCTATCCAGCAAGCTCACCAGGTAGGTGGCGCTGGTAACCCGGCGCAGTTGGCGCTTGGCTTGCAGATGGCCCTGCAGGGCGGCGATGGTCATGCCACCGGCGCAGGCGCCCATGAGGTTGACCTCGCGGGCGCCGGTGATCGCCCGGCAGGCGTTCATGGCCTCTTCCGTCGCCTCGACATAACTGGACAGGCCCCATTCCCGATGGCGCACGTCCGGGTTTCGCCAGCTGATGATGAACACTTGCAAGCCGTTTTTCAGGGCGTACTGGACGAAGCTGTTGGAAGGGCTCAGGTCGAAGATGTAGAACTTGTTGATCTGCGGCGGCACGATCAGCAGCGGCGTGGCGTATTGCTTTTCGCTCATCGGCTTGTACTGGATCAGTTCCAGCAGCTCGTTGCGAAACACCACTGCGCCGGGTGTGGTCGCCAGGGTCTTGCCGACTTCAAAGGCCTGTGGCGTGACTTGCCGGGGCAAGCCATCGTTGTGCAGCAGATCGTCGACCAGATGGCTGATCCCGCGAATCAGGCTGCTGCCGCCGGAATTGAACAGCTCCTTGATCGCCAGCGGATTGAGCAGGGTATTGGACGGCGCTACCGCATCGTTGAGCAGGGAGAAGGCGAAATGCGCACGGGCCTGATCATCCGGGCTCATGCCGCCCTCATCGATCCACTGGCGGACTTCTTTTTGCCAGCTCAGGTAGGCCTGCAGGCTGCGGCGATAAAACGGGTTGAGTTGCCAGGTGGGATCGGCGAAGCGTTTGTCGTCGGGGTTGGTCGGGTGCAGGGTTTCGCCCAGCAGGACGCGCCCCAGCTGGCCGCCGAGCCTCAACGCGTGTCGGGCACTGTGCACGGGGTTGCGCAAGCCATGGGCGGCGACGTTGCG
>NZ_JBHFJB010000020.1:74852-76034 GCF_057334555.1 Pseudomonas sp. AGC41 | reverse complement strand
CGCAACGTCGACAGCAGGTCGGCGCCGCGCAGGCCAGTGACCGCACTCTGTGCGTTGATAAAGCTGGCAGGGGCGGGCATGGAACCCTTCGCCGGTTTGTCGCGCATGAGTCAACTCCTTCATCATCAGGCTGAAAACAAACACACCGAACCAGACAACATAGTCGCTGTTTCGGGTAGTTGCGCGATCCGGCGTCCTGCCAGGCGCAAATGGGTGGTGTCAGCCACCACCCAGCGGCGCGGGATGCGGGTGCATCACCGCGCGCTGCCGTTCTTCCTCGAGGAACTTCATGATGATCGGCGCGACGGCCTCGGCCCGGGTGATCAGGAACAGATGGCCGTCATCAATGATGTGCAACTGCGAATTGGGGATGCGCCAGGCCAGCATGCGCATGTTGATCAGGGGGATCAGCGGGTCGTCATCCCCGGCCAGGATCAAGGTCGGCTGGTGGATCTTGTGCAGCCAATGGATGCTGGTCCAGCCGAGGCCCGCGAACAGTTGCCAGTAATAACCGAGCTTGCCCGCCGAACGCACCTTGGCCGCGTGACGAGCCGCCAGGCTTGGGTCGCGGCGGAACGAGCCGCCATAGATCAGCGGCGCGATGCGCATCACATGGGACGGCTGCACGTAGCGTCGGGGACTGGCCATCATCCACAGCACCTTCGGCTTGCCCGGCACCATCACCGCGCCGGCCGCGGTGGCGGCGAGCACCAGCTTCTTGCAGCGCTCCGGATAGTCATGGGCGAACTGCTGGGCCAGGGCGCCGCCCCAGGACACACCGATCACGTTGACCTGCCCATAGTCGAGGTAATCGAGCATCCGCGCGGTAAGCTTGGCCAGGCCCGGAAAACGATACGGCCGGCTCGGCGTCGACGAACCGCCGACCCCGGGCACATCGAAGGCAATCACTTCCAGGTCCGGGTCCAGGGCTTCGATGAACGGGAAGACCAGCTCCAGGTTGGCGCCGATGCCGTTGAAAATCAGCAGCGGCGTCAAGTGAGGCTTGCCGGGACGTACCGCGGTGCGCAAGGTCTGGCCATCCAGATCGACGGTACGGAAAATGTACGGTTGCGGCATGCTTCAAGCCCTGTGGGTTGGGTCGCGGTCTTTCATTTTTCCCCCGATCCCTGTGGGAGCGAGCTTGCTCGCGATTGCGGTCTGTCAGCACAGACAAACCTTGAC
>NZ_JBHFJB010000020.1:62403-74832 GCF_057334555.1 Pseudomonas sp. AGC41 | reverse complement strand
ATGCAGCGGACCCGTCGCATGAGTATTCGCTCCCACATTGGATCTGTTGTGAACCTGAGTCTGTGTTCACCAACGCTGTGGGCCTTGCATTCAGTGTCGGCTGCCGGGGGGCATTCGTGAGCAAACCCAGTCCTGCAGCGGACGAACAGCATTCTTTACCGCTCATGCACATAAGTGCCCGGCGCCGCTTCCCCGGCCACATACGTCTTGTTGCCCAGCACGGTGGGGGCCTTCTTCAGCTTGCCCGAGCGTTCGGCCTGCCACGCCTGCCAGTGCAGCCACCAGGAATCGGTGTGCTTGGTGGAGTTTTCCATCCAGTCCTCGGCCTTGGCCGGCATGTCTTCGCTGGTCATGTAGCGTGACTTGGGATTGCCCGGCGGGTTGAGGATGCTCTGGATGTGACCGCTGCTCGACAGCACGAATTCAACCTTGCCGCCGAACAGCTGCGCCGATTTGTAGCAGGACTTCCACGGGGTGATGTGGTCGTTGGTGCCGGCCAGGGAAAAGATATCGGCGCTGACCTGCTTGAGGTCGATCGGCGTGCCGCACACCTCCAGTGCGTTGGGGCGGGTCAGCGGGTTGTTCTTGAACATCTCGATGAGGTCGCCATGGAACGCCGCCGGGAGTCGCGTGGTGTCGTTGTTCCAGAACAGGATGTCGAACACCGGCGGCTCGTTGCCCAGCAGGTAATTGTTCACCCAGTAGTTCCAGATCAGGTCATTGGGCCGCATCCAGGCGAAGACCTTGGCCATGTCGCGGCCTTCCAGCACGCCGGCCTGGTAGGAATGGCGCTTGGCCGTTTCCAGGGTCTGCTCGTCGACGAACAGCGCCACGTCGGTGTCCAGGGTGGTGTCCAACACACTGACCAACAGGGTCAGGGCATTGACCTTTTTCTCCCCCAGCGCGGCGTAGTGGCCGAGCAGGGCGGTGCAGGTGATGCCGCCCGAGCAGGCGCCCAGCATGTTCACGTCCTTGCTGCCGGTGATGGCCGTGACCACGTCCACCGCTTCCTTGAGCGCCTCTATGTAGGTCGACAGGCCCCATTCGCGCTGCGCCTTGGTGGGGTTGCGCCAGCTGATGATGAAAGTCTGCACGTTGCTGCGCAGGCAGAAGCGCGCCAGGCTCTTGTCCGGGCTGAGATCGAAGACGTAGAACTTGTTGATTTGCGGCGGCACCACCAGCAACGGTCGCTCATGGACCTGCTCGGTGATGGGGCGGTACTGGATCAGCTCCAGCACGTCATTGCGAAAGACTACCGAACCTTCGGTCACGCCCAGGCTCTTGCCGACTTCGAACGCACCCATGTCCACCTGGCTCGGCATCCCGCCGTTGTGCACCAGGTCCTTCGCCAGGTGGGACAGGCCATCGAGCAGGCTCTTGCCGCCGGTTTCGAAGAACCGCTTGACCGCCGCCGGGTTGGCCGCCGAATTGGTCGGGGCCATGGCTTCGGTCATCAGGTTGATCACGAAGTGCCCGCGGCTGATGTCCTGGGGCGAGAGGCTGCTGTCGTCGATCCAGGCGTGCAGCTCCTTGCGCCACGCCAGATAAGTTTGCAGATAACGTCTGTAGAGCGGGTTCTGGCTCCACGCCGGGTCGTTGAAACGACGGTCATCACTGGCGGGTTGCAACTCGGATTTGCCGAACAGGACTTTCCTCAGTTCCGCGCCGAAATGGGCGACGTGCTTGACGCTGTGCAGCGGTTGTTTGATGGTCTGGGTCAGCACCATCCGGGCAGAGGCCAGCAGGTCTTTCCTGCGCAAGCCGACAACGGGATTCAAGCCCAGGGTATTTTCCGAAGCTTGGTACTTCAACTCATCGTTGTTCTTGTTGCTCATCTACGACGCTCCATTGTCCTTCAGACGAGTACCGGGGACCGTGCCAGAAGCGCAAGGCCAATACCAGGTACGCTGCTCGGGGTGACCATTAATTCCGCATCGAGGGCAATGAGGAAACGTGTGCCAGGAACTCGCCGGTTCCTTTGCAGGGAACTTGCCAGCTCCATTGGTTACCCGAGTTTAATTTTTTTCGCAAGCAGGCCAGTCATTGACGTTGCCGCGCAGGCATTCAAGCAGATGAGTCTAGAAAATTCGCCCTAATGCGCCAGCCCTTGAGCTAGAGCATCAGCTTGACGACGGACGCATTCGGGTCGCGGGTTTTTCCGGCCGCCTTGAGTTCGGCGAGATAATCGTTCCACAGGTTTTCCTGGCGCACCGCCAACTGGTACAGGTACTCCCAGGTGAACAATCCGCTGTCGTGGCCGTCGTCGAAGGTCAGTTTCAGTGCGTATTGGCCGGCCGGTTCGACCTTGGTCAGGCCGACGCCGAGCTTGCCGTATTGCAGGATGGGTTTGCCGTGGCCCTGGACCTCGGCGGAAGGCGAGTGCACCCGCAGGAATTCCGCGGGCAGGTGATACTCCTCGTCCGGCGCGTATTTCAGCGTCAGGGTCTTGGAAGCTTTGTGCAGGTTGATGGCGGTGGGGAGTCTGGTCATAAAGGCAGCTTACAAGCTACAAGCTACAAGCTACAAGCTGGAGGTGACCCGCTTGCAGCTTGCAGCTTGCCGCTTTAAAGAATATACCGCGACAGGTCTTCGTTCTGCGCCAGCTCGCCCAGGTGGCTGTTGACGTACTCGGCGTCGATGATGATCGGCGCTTCGTTGTGGGCGCTGGCCAGGTCGCCGGCGCTGAACGAGACTTCCTCGAGCAGGCGTTCAAGCAGCGTGTGCAGGCGCCGGGCACCGATGTTCTCGGTCTTCTCGTTGACCTGCCAGGCGATCTGCGCCAGACGCTTGATGCCTTCCGGCGCGAACTCGATGTTCAGGCCTTCGGTCTTGAGTAGCGCGCAGTATTGTTCGGTCAGCGACGCATGGGGCTCGCTCAGGATGCGCTCGAAGTCTTCCGGCGACAGCGCCTTGAGTTCGACCCGGATCGGCAAGCGGCCTTGCAGCTCAGGCACCAGGTCGCTCGGCTTGCTCAGGTGGAACGCACCGGAGGCGATGAACAGGATGTGGTCGGTCTTGACCATGCCCAGCTTGGTATTCACCGTGCAGCCTTCGATCAACGGCAGCAGGTCGCGTTGCACGCCTTCGCGGGAAACGTCGGCGCCGCCGACATTGCCGCGCTTGGCGACCTTGTCGATTTCGTCGATGAACACGATGCCGTGCTGCTCCACCGCTTCCAGCGCCTTGGCCTTCAGCTCTTCTTCGTTGACCAGGCGACCCGCTTCTTCGTCACGCACCAGTTTCAGCGCTTCCTTGACCTTGAGCTTGCGGCTTTTCTTCTTGCCCTTGCCCATGTTGGCGAACAGGCTCTGCAACTGGTTGGTCATTTCTTCCATGCCCGGCGGCGCGGAAATGTCGACACCGGCCATTTCGGCCACTTCTATCTCGATCTCCTTGTCATCCAGTTGGCCTTCGCGCAGGCGTTTGCGGAACAACTGGCGGGTGTTGGAATCCTGGGTCGTGGCGGCGTCGGCGTTGAAGCCCATGCGCGCCGGTGGCAGCAGGGCATCAAGAATGCGCTCCTCGGCGGCGTCTTCGGCGCGATGACGAACCTTGGTGATTTCCTGTTCGCGCAGCAGCTTGATCGCGGCATCGGCCAGGTCACGAATGATCGACTCGACGTCGCGGCCCACGTAGCCGACTTCGGTGAACTTGGTGGCTTCGACCTTGATGAATGGCGCGTTGGCGAGCTTGGCCAGGCGCCGGGCGATCTCGGTCTTGCCGACACCGGTCGGGCCGATCATCAGGATGTTCTTGGGGGTCACTTCGACGCGCAGTTCTTCCGGCAGTTGCATCCGGCGCCAGCGGTTACGCAGGGCGATGGCAACGGCGCGCTTGGCATCGTCCTGGCCGATGATGTGGCGATTGAGTTCGTGGACGATTTCGCGGGGAGTCATGGACATAATAATTGGCGGTCCTCAAGCGGGAGTCTGGGCCTGGACGGGCTTACTCCGCGAGGTCCTGCTCCTCAATGGTCTGGGTGTGGTTGGTGAAGACGCAGATGTCGCCGGCGATGCCCAAGGCAGTCTCGACGATCTCGCGGGCCGACAGGTCGGTCTTTTTCAGCAGGGCGCTGGCGGCAGCCTGGGCGTAGGCGCCACCGGAACCCATGGCGATCAGGCCGTCTTCCGGTTCAACCACGTCGCCGTTGCCAGTGATGATCAAGGAAGCATCCTTGTTGGCCACCGCAAGCATGGCTTCGAGGCGGCTCAGGGAACGGTCGGTGCGCCATTCCTTGGCCAGCTCGACGGCCGCGCGGACCAGGTGACCCTGATGTTTCTCAAGTTGCCCTTCGAAACGCTCGAACAGGGTGAAGGCGTCGGCGGTGGCCCCGGCGAAACCGGCGATGACCTGGCCGTGATACAGGCGGCGGACTTTCTTCGCGTTGCCTTTCATCACGGTGTTGCCCAATGAAACCTGGCCGTCGCCGCCCATGACGACTTTGCCGTGACGGCGGACTGAAACGATGGTGGTCAAGGGAAGAGTCTCCACGCAGCGGGGCGAAAATGCCCGGATGGAACTCATATGGGGGTGGCGTGGGGTTTTTCAACTGCGGGGCGGGGGAGGGGATTAGTGGTCCTCGCCACAAGCCCCGCTGCCACAAATGCATCTTCAGAATCAGCGGCTTTGGCGTTGTTGTAACAACAGGTTGCTGAAACCGCTGCCGGCCAGCTGTTTCTGGGCCTTGGTCAGTTCTTCACGATTACTGAACGGCCCGACCAATACCCGATACCAGGTTTCGTCCTTCACGGTTCCGGACTCCACCGACACCGACTGGCCCAGCAAAATGATCTGCGCCCGGACCTTGTCGGCGTCGGCTTCCTTGCGGAACGAGCCGGCCTGCAGGAAGAACTTCGTCACCGGCGCGGCCTTCTGCACCGGTGGGGCGGGTGGCGGCGTAATGCCGGCCAGGGCGGCCTGGGCGCGGGCGGTGTCGATCTTCGCCGCTTCGGCTGGGGTCACCGGCGTGGTCGGCACCTGCGGCGTCGGCAGAGTCTTCTCCGGCACCGCATCGGGCGGCACGATCACTTCCGATTCCGGCAGCAAGGTATAGAAGTCGTATTTCGGCTTCACCGGTTGTGTCGGGCTCGGCGGGGTCTTGTTGGCCTCGGCGATCCGCGTGGCTTTCTGCTGCTCTTGCCGAACGCGCTTGACGTCATCGCCCTGGCCCGGTTCGAGCTTCATCAGGAAGACGATGAATGCGCCGACAGTCAGGCCGATCGCCATCCACAACCAGCCCGGAATCGGCTGTTTGGCCGGGGGCTGGTAACGACTGGCGCCGCGTTTGGGTGCAGGTTTTTTCTTCGCGGCCAAGTTACATGCGCTCCAGCGTTTCCAGGCCCAGCAGTTCCAGGCCTTGCTTGAGCGTGCGCCCGGTCAGCGCGGCGAGGCGCAGGCGGCTCTGCATTTGTGCCGGGGTCTCGGCGTTGAGGATCGGGCAGTTCTCGTAGAAGCTGGAAAACAGCCCGGCGACGTCGTACAGGTAGGCGCACAAGGTGTGCGGCGTGCCCTTGTCGGCCACGTTGTTCAGAACTTCACCGAACTGCGCCAGCCTGGCCGCCAGCTCCTGCTCGTGGGCGGCTTCGAGGACGATCTGGCCTTCGATTTCGTCGAAGCCCTTGCCGAGCTTGCGGAACACGCCCGCCACGCGGGTGTAGGCGTATAGCAGGTACGGTGCGGTATTGCCTTCGAAGTTGAGCATCAGGTCGAAGTTGAAGCTGTAGTCGCTGGTGCGGTGCTTCGACAGGTCGGCGTATTTCACCGCGTCGATGCCGACCACCTTGGCGATCTTGCGCAGTTCGTCTTCGGCCAGCTCCGGGTTCTTGCCCTTGACCAGGGTGTACGCTCGGTCCTGGGCTTCGGTGAGCAGGTCGATCAGCTTCACCGTGCCGCCATCGCGGGTCTTGAACGGGCGGCCATCGGCGCCGTTCATGGTGCCGAACCCCATGTGTTCCATTTCCATAGGGTGGGTCACGAAACCGGCCAGGCGGGCCACTTCGAACACCTGCTGGAAGTGCAGGGCCTGGCGCTGGTCGACGAAATACAGGACCCGATCGGCCTTCAGCACGCCGTTGCGATAACGCACGGCCGCCAGGTCAGTGGTGGCGTAGAGGTAGCCGCCGTCGGCCTTGACGATGATCACCGGCAGCGGCTCGCCATCGGCGGTCTTGAACTGGTCGAGGAACACGCACTGGGCGCCGTTGCTTTCCACCAGCATGCCCTTGGCCCGGAGGTCGTTGACCACGTTGATCAGATCGTCGTTGTAGGCGCTTTCGCCCATCACGTCGGCCATGCTCAGCTTGACGTTCAGCAGCTCGTAGATCTTCTGGCAGTGGGACAGCGAGATGTCCTTGAACTTTGTCCACAGCGCCAGGCACTCGGCATCGCCGGCCTGCAGCTTGACCACCAGGCCACGGGCGCGGTCGGCGAACTCGGGCGACTCGTCGAAACGTTGCTTGGCGGCGCGGTAGAAGTTTTCCAGGTCCGAGAGCTCGTCGCTGGTGATCGGGTTTTCCTGCAGGTAAGCCATCAGCATGCCGAACTGGGTGCCCCAGTCGCCGACGTGGTTCTGGCGGATCACCGTGTCACCGAGAAACTCCAGGACGCGCGCCACGCCATCGCCAATGATGGTCGAGCGCAGGTGGCCGACGTGCATTTCCTTGGCGAGGTTGGGGGCCGACAGGTCGACCACGGTGCGCTGCAACGGGCCCGCCTTGCGTACGCCGAGGCGCTCGTCGGCCAGGGCCGCGTCCAGCCGCGAAGCCAGCGCCTGGGTGTTCTGGAAGAAGTTGATGAACCCGGGGCCGGCGATTTCGGCCTTGGTGACGTTTTCGTCGGCCGGCAATGCGGCGATGATCTTTTCCGCCAGGTCGCGAGGTTTCATGCCGGCCGGTTTGGCGAGCATCATCGCGATGTTGCTGGCAAAGTCACCGTGGGTCTTGTCGCGGGTGTTCTCGACCTGAATCGCCGGCGACAGGCCTTCTGGCAGCACACCTTCAGTGACGAGTTGGGTGATGGCTTGCTGGATAAGCTGGCGGATGGTGTCTTTCATGGTCTTCTCTTTCAACCGCAGGCGCGGCGGCGCTTCGATGCGCTGGTGGAAAAACTGGGCATTATCCGTGGCGCGGGCGAGCTTGCCAACTGTAGCGGGTCGGGCGGGTATGTGCGGCGACCTTTCGGGCCTCTTCGCGAGCGGGCTCGCTCCCACACTGGAACGCGGTTCCCTGTGGGAGCGAGCCTGCTCGCGAAGGCGGCGCCTCGGTCAATACAAATCCACCGGATCCACATCCAGCGACCAGCGCACCGCGCGCCCGCTGGGCAATTGTTCCAATATCAGCAACCAGGCGCTCAACAAGCGATGCAGCGGTGCACGGGCATTGGCCTGTAATAAAAGCTGTGCGCGGTAACGTCCCGCTCGCCGTTCCATCGGAGCCGGTACCGGGCCCA
This sequence comes from Pseudomonas sp. AGC41, assembly GCF_057334555.1. NCBI lineage: Bacteria > Pseudomonadati > Pseudomonadota > Gammaproteobacteria > Pseudomonadales > Pseudomonadaceae > Pseudomonas > Pseudomonas sp. AGC41. Next base: position 67,386 of record NZ_JBHFJB010000020.1, on the reverse strand, counting down.
ATAGTTCGATCCCGCTGAGGCTCTGTTCCGCCAGCAGGCGCTCGGCCTCGCTGCACGCTTCATCCAGGAAGCCTTCGGCCTGTCCTGGCTTGTGGGCCTCGGCCCGCAGCAGCGCCAGGTGGGCGAACGGCGGCAGCCCGGCGGCGCGACGTTCGCTCAAGGCCTGCTCGGCGAAGGCGAAGTAGCCCTGCTCGGTCAATTGGATCAGCAGCGGGTGGTCGGCCAAGTGGGTCTGGATAATCACTTTGCCCGGCTCCTCGGCCCGTCCGGCGCGACCCGCGACCTGGACGATCAACTGCGCCATGCGCTCGCTCGCGCGAAAGTCACCGGAAAACAACCCGCCGTCGGCATCCAGGATCGATACCAGCGTCACGCGCGGGAAGTGGTGCCCCTTGGCGAGCATCTGCGTGCCCACCAGGATGCACGGCTGGCCCTTCTGGATCGTGGCGAACAGCTGATTCATCGCATCCTTGCGCGAGGTGCTGTCGCGATCCACCCGCAGCACCGGGTAATCGGGAAACAGGATGCCCAGGCGCTCTTCGGCGCGCTCGGTGCCGGCGCCTACCGGACGCAGGTCCACTTTCCCGCACTGCGGGCAGTGCCGCGGCACCCGCTCGGAGTGCCCGCAATGGTGGCAGCGCAGTTCGCCGTAGCGCTGATGCACGGTCATCCGCGCGTCGCAGCGCTCGCAGCCGGACATCCAGCCGCAGTCATGGCACAGCAGGGTCGGGGCGAAACCCCGGCGGTTGAGGAAGACCAGCACCTGCTGCCCAGCGGCCAGGGTCTGGCCGATGGCTTGCTGCATCGGTCCGGAAATGCCGCTGTCCAGCGGACGGCTTTTCACATCCAGGCGCAGGAAGCGCGGCTGCTTGGCGCCGCCGGCCCGTTCGTTGAGGCGTAGCAGCCCATAACGACCGGTGTAGGCGTTGTGCAGGCTTTCCAGGGAAGGCGTGGCCGAGCCGAGCACGATCGGGATGTTTTCCTGGCGCGCCCGTACCAGCGCCAGGTCACGGGCGTGGTAGCGCAGGCCCTCCTGCTGTTTATAGGAGCCGTCGTGTTCTTCATCGATGATGATCAGGCCGGGGTTTTTCATCGGCGTGAACAGCGCCGAGCGGGTGCCGATGATGATGTCGGCCTCGCCGTCGCGCGCGGCGAGCCAGGCTTCCAGGCGCTCGCGGTCGTTGACCGCCGAATGCACCAGGGCAATACGCGCATTGAAGCGCTGTTCGAAGCGCGCCAGGGTCTGTGGGCCGAGGTTGATTTCCGGAATCAGCACCAAGGCCTGCTTGCCGGCTTCAAGGGTCTGGCGGATCAATTGCAGATAGACCTCGGTCTTGCCGCTGCCGGTGACGCCTGCCAGCAGAAAGGCGTGATAGCTGTCGAAACCCGCGCGAATCGCCTCGCAAGCGGCCCGCTGTTCGGCGTTGAGCGGCAGTTCCGGCTGGGCCAGCCAATGTTCGTGACGTGCGTCAGGGGCATGCCGGCGAACTTCTACCTGAACGAGATTCTTGGCCAGCAGCAGGTCGAGGCTGTCCTTGCTGAGCATCAACTTGCTCAACAGCTGGTGCGCCACCCCATGAGGATGCTGGGCCAGGGTCGTCAGGGCCTCGCGTTGGCGCGGTGCGCGGGCGATGCGCGGGTCATCCAGCGAAGCGCCCGGCGCCACCGACCAGAACCGCTCCTGGCGTGCCTCGGCCGGCTCGCCCTGGCGCAACAGTACCGGCAGTGCCCAGCTCAGGGTGTCGCCCAGGCTGTGCTGATAATACTGGGCGGTCCACAGGCACAGTTTGAACAGCGCCGCAGGCAATGGCGGCGTGGCGTCGAGCAGGGCCAGGGCCGGCTTGAGCTTGTCGACCGGCACTTCGCTCTGATCGGTGACTTCCACCAGGATCCCGATCATTTCGCGCCGGCCGAACGGCACCCGCAGGCGCATGCCCGGCTGCAACTGGGCGCGTGATACCCCGGCCGGGGCACGGTAATCGAACAGGCGGCGCAAGGGTGATGGCAGGGCGAGGCGCAGGATGGCGTCGGGCACGCGGGAGGGTCTCGATAGACAAGCTAATTCAGAAAACCTGGCACGATCCTTGTGGGAGCGAGCCTGCTCGCGAAAGCGGAGTGTCAGGCAATACTCATGCGACGGGTCCGCTGCATTCGCGAGCAGGCTCGCTCCCACAGAGAGCTTGCGCATGAGGCGGGGAGCCTAGCAGACGGTTGGTACAAGTTGTAGCTTGCGTGATCGATGTTGTCTGGTAGAATCCGCGGCCTAATTACGTGCGGTATTCAACAATAGTGTTGGGTGGCGGCACGCTAGCCTGAGGAAAACACCATGAAAACCGATATCCATCCAGACTATCCAGTTGTGGCCGTAACCTGCAGCTGCGGCAACAAGTTCGAAACCCGTTCGACCTACGGCAAAGCCCTGGCGATCGACGTTTGCAACGAATGCCACCCGTTCTACACCGGTAAGCAAAAGACTCTGGATACCGGCGGCCGCGTTCAGAAGTTCGCCGATCGTTTCGGTGCTTTCGGCAAAGTTACTCCAAAAGCCTGAGGCTGATCGTCTTGGAAAGTCGTTCCGGCTATTCCAGGTTGATGAAAAAGGCGTCCCTAGCGGGCGCCTTTTTTGTGTCTGCGATTTGGCTCTCTGGCGCCCAGGCGACGTGCCCGTCTCCGGCTGGGCTGCCCGAAGTGGCTGTGCAGCGCGTGGTGGACGGCGACACTTTGTCCCTTGAGGATGGTCGTCGCATCCGCATGATTGGCCTCAACAGCCCGGAGCTGGGAAAGCGCGGGCGTGCCGACGAGCCGTTTGCCGTAACGGCGCGCCAGCGGCTCGAGTCCTTGGTGGCGGCCAGTGCCGGCCGGGTCAGGGTGTTGCCCGGCAAGGACGACCGGGACGACTACGGGCGCACGCTGGCCCATGTCTATGACCAGCAGGGCCGGAACCTGGAAGAGCAGTTGATTGCCGAGGGGCTGGGTTTCCTGGTCGCGGTCGCGCCGAATGTCGACCTGGTCGAATGCCAGCAGGCGGCGGAGCGTAAGGCGCGGCAAGCCGGCCTGGGGGTATGGAAGAAGTCACCCGTCGTGCGCGCGGAGCAGATCAAGGCGCCCGGTTTTGCGCTGGTCAGCGGCCGCGTAGAGAGTGTGCAACGCAATCGCGGCGGGATCTGGATCGAGCTGCAAGGCTCGGTTGTCCTGCATATTGCGGCCAATTGGCAGCGCAGCTTTGACGCTTCGATGCTCAAGGGCCTGGAAGGCCGGACCATCGAAGCCCGTGGTTGGGTTGTCGATCGTTCTCGGCGCGGTGCGGCCAAGCCCGGGCAGGAGCGGTGGATGTTGCCTCTGACTGATCCGGCAATGTTTGAGGCGGTGCTCAGGCGGAAATAATTGTAGACATTTCTACCTGTTATTGTATCCATGAAGCCCTTGTGTTTACTGGCTCTTGGCCCAAAGTCGTAGGGCAGGGCGCTTGACAGGAGTGACTGGTCAGTCTTGTAGGGACTTTGCGAGGCGCGTATCCTCGGCGGTCCGTCTGTCCAACACAGTAAAAAGCGGAATGCCCACATGTCTGATCTGAAAACTGCCGCTCTCGAATATCACGCTAATCCTCGTCCAGGAAAGCTGAGTGTCGAGCTCACCAAGGCCACCGCCACTGCCCGCGACCTGTCGCTGGCCTACAGCCCCGGCGTAGCCGAGCCAGTACGCGAAATCGCTCGCGATCCTGAGCTGGCCTACAAATACACCGGCAAGGGCAACCTGGTTGCAGTCATTTCCGATGGCACCGCGATTCTCGGCCTGGGTAACCTCGGCCCACTGGCGTCCAAGCCGGTCATGGAAGGCAAGGGCGTGCTGTTCAAGCGCTTCGCCGGTATCGACGTGTTCGACATCGAAGTCGACTCCGAAAGCCCGCAAGCCTTCATCGACACCGTCAAACGCATCTCCATCACTTTCGGCGGCATCAACCTGGAAGACATCAAGGCACCTGAGTGCTTCGAGATCGAGCGCGCCCTGATCGAACAGTGCGACATTCCGGTTTTCCACGATGACCAGCACGGCACCGCGATCGTGACCGCAGCCGGCATGATCAACGCCCTGGAAATTGCCGGCAAGACCCTGCCGGAAGCCAAGATCGTCTGCCTGGGCGCCGGCGCCGCGGCCATCTCCTGCATGAAGTTGCTGGTGAGCATGGGCGCCAAAATTGAAAACATTTTCATGGTCGACCGTACCGGCGTGATCCACTCCGGCCGTGACGACCTGAACCAGTACAAGGCCGTGTTCGCCCACGCGACCGACAAGCGCTCCCTGGCGGACGCACTGGACGGCGCCGATGTCTTCGTCGGCCTGTCGGGTCCGAACCTGCTGAGCCCGGAAAACCTGCTGCGCATGGCACCGAACCCGATCGTGTTCGCCTGCTCGAACCCGGATCCGGAAATCTCCCCGGAACTGGCTCACGCCACCCGCAGCGACGTGATCATGGCCACCGGCCGTTCGGACTATCCGAACCAGGTCAACAACGTACTGGGCTTCCCGTTCATCTTCCGTGGTGCCCTGGACGTTCGCGCCAAGCGCATCAACGAAGAAATGAAAGTCGCCGCCGCCAACGCCCTGCGCGAACTGGCCAAGCTGCCGGTGCCTCAGGAAGTGTGCGATGCCTACGGCGGCATCAAACTGGAATTCGGTCGTGAGTACATCATTCCCAAGCCAATGGACGTCCGCCTGATCACCCTGATCTCCGACGCCGTGGCCAAGGCCGCGATCGAGACTGGCGTGGCCACCCTGCCGTATCCGAAGAACTACCCGCTCAAGAGCGTGGATGACGTGTTCAACGGCTAAGCCGTTGTAGCGCTTCAACAAAAAGCCCCGGCTCGTGTGAGCCGGGGCTTTTTTGTGCGTGCGGGTTTTGTATGACCACCATCAACCCCTGTGGGAGCGAGCTTGCACGCGAAGGCGTCAGCCCAGGCAACCCAAGACCTGTGGCGAGGGAGC
>NZ_JBHFJB010000020.1:51659-62243 GCF_057334555.1 Pseudomonas sp. AGC41 | reverse complement strand
GCAGCCGAGCGGGAGCCCCCCCCCCCCCACGGATTTGGTGCGTCCGGTCAGAACAGATCGATCGGCGCTGCCTCATCCGCCGGCAGCGGGCTGCCCGGCGCTACACCATTGCCCAGCTCATTGACGGACGGCGGCGTATCTTCGCTCTTGAACAGCTCGAAGTAGGCCCCAGGCGTGCCTGGCGTAGCGGCGCGGCCGCTGACCGGGTCGACCCGCAGGCTGAGAATGCCTTCCGGTTCCGGCTGGGTGTGGGGTGGCCGATCCTTGAGGGCGGCACCCATGTAGGTCATCCAGATCGGCAGCGCCACGGTACCGCCGAATTCGCGACGACCCAGGCTCTCGGGCTGGTCGAAACCGGTCCAGACGGTGGTCACGTAATCACCGTTGTAGCCCGAGAACCACGCATCCTTCGATTCGTTGGTGGTACCGGTCTTGCCGGCCAGGTCGGTGCGACCCAGCGCCAGGGCGCGGCGGCCGGTGCCGAGCTTGATCACATCCTGCAGCATGCTGTTGAGGATGTAGGTGGTACGGCCGTCAACGATGCGTTCGGCGATTGCCGGCGCTTGCGGTACGCCAGGTGCGGTGGTGGCTTCGCCGCCGGTTGCGTTGACCGTGAAGGTCTCGGCGGCGGGGGCGGGGACGCCGTCGCTGGCTTGCTCGCCTGTCGGCACCCGTGGCGGGTTGGCGACGAACAACGTTTCGCCGTTGCGGCTTTCGATCCTGTCGATTATGTACGGAGTGATCTTGTAGCCGCCGTTGGCAAAGGTGCTCCAACCCGTGGCGATTTCCATGGGCGTCAGCGTCGCGGTGCCCAGTGCCAGGGACAGGTTGCGCGGCAGGTCCTGCTTGTTGAAGCCGAACTTGCTGATGTAGTCGATGGTGCGGTCCACGCCCAGCGCTTGCAGCAGGCGGATCGAGACAAGGTTGCGGGACTTGTACAGCGCTTCGCGCAGGCGAATCGGGCCGAGGAAGGTATTGGTGTCGTTCTTCGGTCGCCAGACCTTGTCGAGGTACTCGTCGACAAACACGATCGGCGCATCGTTGACCAGGCTGGCGGCGGTGTAGCCGTTATCCAGCGCAGCGCTGTAGACGAACGGCTTGAAGCTCGAGCCCGGTTGACGCTTGGCCTGCAAGGCGCGGTTGTAATTGCTCTGCTCGAAGGCGAAACCACCCACCAGCGAGCGGATCGCGCCATTCTGCGGGTCCAGCGACACCAGCGCGCCTTGGGCGGCAGGTATCTGACTGAACTTGAGGGAGTTGTCCGGCTGGCGCTGTACGCGGATCAGGTCGCCGACCTGAGCGACGTCCGACGGCTGCCGCGGGTTGGCGCCCATGCTGTTGGTATTGAGGAACGGACGGGCCCATTTCATGGTGTCCCAGGCCACGTGCTCTTCGGACTCGCCATTGCGGGTCAGGACCTTGATGCCGTCCTTGTCCACCTGAGTGACGATCGCCGGCTCCAGGCTGCTGATGGTGCGCTGCTTGGTCAGCTCCAGGGCCCAGGCTTCCTTGGTCTTGCCCGGCAGACGCGATTCCGGCCCACGGTAGCCGTGGCGCTGGTCGTAGGTCATCAGGCCTTCGTGGAGCGCGGTATTGGCCATCTCCTGCAGGTTGCTCGGCACCGTGGTGGTGACCCGGAAACCTTCGGTGTAGGCGTCGCTGCCATAGCGCCCGACCATCTCGGCCCGGGCCATTTCGGCGATGTACGGCGCGTTCACTTCCGGAGTCGGTACGTGATAACTGGCGTTGAGCGGCTCATTGATCGCGGCGGTGTACTCGGCTTCGCTGATCTTGCCGAGCTTGTACATGCGACCCAGAATCCAGTCGCGACGCTCCTTGCTGCGCGCCGGGTTGGCCAGCGGGTTGAAGCGCGACGGTGCCTTGGGCAGGCCGGCGATCATCGCCATCTGCGCCAGGCTCACATCGCGGATCGACTTGCCGTAATACACCTGCGCCGCCGCTTCGATGCCGTAGGCGCGGTTGCCCAGGTAAATCTTGTTCACGTACAGCTCGAGGATTTCATCCTTGGTCAGTTGCCGCTCGATCTGCAGGGCCAGGAGGATCTCGGTGGTCTTGCGCGAGAAGCTGCGCTCACTGGTCAGGAAGAAGTTCTTGGCGACCTGCATGGTGATGGTGCTGCCGCCGGACTGGATATGGCCGCTCTTGACCAATTGGCTGGCGGCGCGCATCAGGCTGCCCGGATCGACGCCATAGTGGTTGGCGAAGTTGTCGTCTTCAGCACTTAGTAACGCATTGATGAAATTGGGCGGAATGTCGGCGAAACGGATGGGTGTGCGGCGCATTTCGCCAAATTCGGCGATCAATTTATTGTCGCTGCTGTAGACCCGCAGAGGAATCTGCAACTGAATACTTCTCAGCGCCTCCACGGACGGCAATCCCGGACTAAGGTAAAGAAAGGCACCACTCAGACCCAGGAGCAGTCCGCAGAAAACCGCGACGATGGACCATCCGAAAAATTTCAGCAGACGAATCAAGGCTTTTGGATATCCAGACAAAGAATGAAAAAAGCGCCAGGTGCAGGGAAGGACCCGTGCCAGCAACAAAGCGAAAAAAAACGCTGGGCATTATAAGCATTTTTTTTCCTCGGGAACGCCATCCGGACGTCCGTCGGACCGGGGGGATTGAACGCAATTCATATTAGAGAGTCCGTAACTCACGGATAGTCATAGGGAATTGGTAGTGCTACGACTCTTCAATAAAAAAGCCCATGCGCTTCTGGGGATCGACATCAGCTCGACGTCGGTGAAGCTGCTCGAATTGAGCCGTCAGGGCGATCGTCTACGTGTCGAGTCCTACGCTGTCGAGCCGTTGCCAGCCAATGCCGTGGTGGAAAAGAACATTGCCGAGCTGGAAGGGGTGGGCCAGGCGCTTTCACGGGTGCTGGCCAAGGCCAGGACACCCTTGCGCAACGTGGCGGTGGCTGTGGCGGGGTCGGCGGTCATCACCAAGACCATCGAGATGGACGCCGGGCTATCCGATGACGACATGGAAAACCAGCTCAAGATCGAGGCCGACCAGTACATTCCTTATCCACTGGACGAAGTGGCGATCGATTTCGAGGTGATTGGCGTATCGCCTCGCAGCGCCGAGCGTGTCGAGGTGCTGCTGGCGGCTTGTCGCAAAGAGAATGTCGAGGTGCGCGAGGCGGCGCTGGCGCTTGCCGGGCTGACGGCCCGGGTGGTCGATGTGGAAGCGTACGCGCTGGAGCGCGCGTTCGGTCTGCTCGCCACTCAGCTGGCGGCATCCCAGGAGCGCCTGACCGTGGCGGTGATCGACATCGGAGCGACGATGACCACGCTCAGTGTGTTGCACAACGGGCGCATCATTTATACCCGCGAGCAGTTGTTCGGTGGGCGCCAGTTAACCGAGGAAATCCAGCGCCGTTATGGCCTGACGCCGGAGCAGGCCGGCCTGGCAAAAAAGCAGGGCGGCCTGCCGGACGACTATCTCGGCGAGGTGCTGCAACCGTTTCGCGAAGCGCTGGTGCAACAAGTGTCGCGCTCCCTGCAGTTTTTCTTCGCTTCGGGCCAGTACAGTGCGGTGGACCACATTCTGCTGGCGGGAGGGACGGCGTCGGTCGCCGGCCTCGATCGGTTGATCGAGCAGCGTCTTGGCACGCCCACTCAAGTCGCCAACCCGTTTACCAACATGGCCTTGAGCAGCAAGGTCAATGCCGGCGCCCTGGCCAGTGATGCGCCAGCCCTGATGATTGCCTGCGGGCTGGCCCTCAGGAGTTTCGACTGATGGCGCGGATCAACCTGCTTCCCTGGCGCGAAGAACTGCGCGAAGAGCGGCGCAAGCGCTTCTTGCTGGCATTGGTGGGCGCGCTGGTCGGCGCGGTGGGGTTGACCCTGCTGGCGGCGCAGTACCTGAGCAACGAGATCGACTACCAAATGGCGCGCAACGCCCATCTGACCGGGGAAATCGCCGTGCTGGACGAGCGCATCAAGCAGATCAGCGAGCTGAAGGCCCGACGCAAGCAACTGTTGGAGCGCATGCGGATCATCCAGGACTTGCAAGGCAACCGGTCGGTCAGTGCGCGCATTTTTGATCAGCTGGCGCGAACCCTGCCGGACGGGGTCTATTTCACTGAGGTGAAAATGGAAGAGGGCACACTCTCCGTCAAAGGTGCCGCGGCGTCGAACAATCGGGTGTCGGACCTGATGCGCAACCTCGACTCGTCGGACCTGTTCGATGCGCCCAGCCTGACCGAGGTCAAGGCCACCACGGCCGGCCAGCTCGACCAAGCCAACGTTTTCCAGCTGACGGTGCGCCAAACCCGTGCGGCCGATACGGAGGACGCCCAATGAAGCCGGGAGAGTGGTTCGACGCACTGCGCAAGATCGATCTCAGTGACCTGGACACCAACAACGTCGGTTCATGGCCGACGCCGGTCAAATGGCTGGCCGGTATCCTGCTAGTGATCGTGGTGCTCGGCCTGGGCTACAACTTTGCCCTCAGCGACCTGGAAAACCAGTTGCAGCAGGTCCGTGAGGAGGAGAACACCCTCAAGGCGCAATTCGCTGGCAAGGCGCACATGGCGGCGAACCTGGAGCGCTACACCGAGCAGATGAAACAGATGGAAACGTCCTTTGGCGTGCTGTTGCGCCAATTGCCCAGTGACACCGAAGTGCCGGGCCTGCTGGAGGACATCACGCGCACCGGCCTGGGCAGCGGCCTGGAGTTCGAGGAGATCAAGTTGCTGCCGGAGGTTACCCAGCCGTTCTACATCGAGTTGCCGATCCAGATCACCGTGACCGGCGGCTATCATGATCTGGCGACCTTTGTCAGCGGCGTAGCCGGGTTGCCCCGGATCGTCACCCTGCACGATTTCGAGATCGCACCGATGGAGCCGGAGGCGGGGACGAAGCTGCGCATGAACATCCAGGCCAAGACCTACCGGTACAACGAACAGGAGGCGCAGCCATGAGGCCGGGGTGCCGCCTGGGCCTGCTGGTCGGGCTGGTTGCGCTGGCCGGCTGCAACAACGACAACGGCTTCAGTGACCTGGATGCCTATATGAACGAGATGCGCCTGCGTCCGCCCGGCAAGATCGAGCCAATGCCGACATTCAGGCCTCACGAAACCTTTACCTACAGTGCGGCCAACCTGCGCAGCCCTTTTTCCCGTCAGGTCCCAGTCGATCAGGCCGGTCGACAGCAAGGCTCGCGCAATGTCCGCCCCGACCCGAACCGAGCCAAGCAATACCTGGAAGGCTTCAACATCGAGCAATTCGAGATGGTCGGTACGATCTCCAATGCCAGCGGTTCCTTTGCGCTGTTGCGTGGCGCGGGTGGCGTGCACCGGCTGAAGGTCGGAGATTACCTGGGGCGTAACGACGGGCGGATCATCGCTATCAGCGCCACTCAGGTTGAAGTGGTCGAAATCGTTCCCGATGGCCAGGGCGCCTGGCTGGAGCGGCCACGGACCATTCCCTTGAAAGAGCACTCAATAGTGGAGCTCCAACAATGAACAGGATTTTTTCAGCCCTCGGTATTTCGCTATGGATAGCGTTGTTGTCGCCGGTGGTTCATGGCGCCAGCCTGAAAGCGCTGGATGTGGCGGCGTTACCGGGGGACCGGGTCGAGTTGAAGTTGACTTTCGACGGACCGCCGCCCAAGCCCCGTGGTTATACCACCGAGCAACCGGCCCGGATTGCGCTGGATCTGCAGGGCGTGACCAGCCAACTGGCCAGCAAGAGCCGCGATCTGGGCAGCGGCAACGCGCGCAGCGCCACCGTGGTCGAGGCGGGGGATCGGACCCGGTTGATCATCGGCCTTACGCAATTGACGCCCTATGACACGCGCGTGGAGGGCAACAATCTGTTTGTGGTGGTTGGCAAGGGCGCCACCCCGAGGAGCTCAACCCAACCCGCTCGCCCGGCAGTCCCCGCTCCTGCGCCTGCCAGGGCTCGCGCCCCGGCGGGCAAAGCCATTCGCGGGGTAGATTTTCAGCGCGGGACCCAGGGCGAAGGCAATGTGGTGATCGATTTGTCCGATCCATCGATCGCCCCGGACATCCAGGAGCGCGAAGGCAAGATCATCCTCGATTTCGCCAGGACCCAGCTGCCCGAGCCGCTAAGGGTGCGCCTGGACGTCAAGGATTTTGCCACCCCGGTGCAGTTCATCAATGCCAGCGCCGGCTCTGATCGCGCCACTATCAGCATCGAACCCAGCGGAACCTTCGATTATTCGACCTACCAGACCGACAACAAGCTGACCGTCAGTGTCCGCCCCATGACGGTAGAGGATTTGCAAAAACGCGATACTGATCGCGCCGCCTACAGCGGCGAAAAGCTGTCGTTGAACTTCCAGGACATCGAGGTGCGTTCGGTACTGCAGCTGATTGCCGATTTCACCAACCTCAACCTGGTGGCCAGCGATACGGTGCAGGGCGGTATCACCCTGCGGTTGCAGAACGTGCCGTGGGACCAGGCGCTGGACCTCGTGCTCAAGACCAAGGGGCTCGACAAGCGCAAAGTAGGCAATGTGCTGCTGGTAGCGCCGGCCGACGAGATCGCCGCCCGCGAACGCCAGGAGCTGGAATCGCAGAAGCAGATCGCCGACCTCGCCCCGCTGCGCCGTGAACTGCTGCAGGTCAACTATGCCAAGGCGGCGGACATTGCCAAGCTCTTTCAGTCGGTGACCAGTGCCGAAGCCAAGGCCGATGAGCGCGGCACGATCACGGTCGACGAGCGGACCAACAACATCATCGCCTACCAGACCCAGGATCGGCTCGACGAACTGCGGCGGATCGTGGCGCAGCTGGATATTCCGGTGCGCCAGGTGATGATCGAAGCGCGGATCGTCGAGGCCAACGTCGACTACGACAAAAGCCTGGGTGTGCGCTGGGGTGGCTCGATACAGAACAAGGGCAACTGGAATTCCTCCGGAGTCACCACCGGCGACTCCACCACCATTGGTACGCCGGGCAGCACCGGTACCAACCAGCCGTTCGTCGACCTGGGCGCCTCGGGCAACACCTCGGGTATCGGGATTGCGTTCATCACCGACAACGTACTGCTCGACCTTGAGCTGACCGCCATGGAGAAGACCGGCAACGGCGAAATCGTTTCCCAGCCCAAGGTCGTGACCTCCGACAAGGAGACGGCAAAAATCCTCAAGGGCACGGAGATTCCCTACCAGGAGGCCAGTTCCAGCGGCGCCACCTCGGTGTCGTTCAAGGAAGCCTCGTTGTCGCTGGAGGTCACGCCGCAGATTACCCCGGACAACCGCATCATCATGGAGGTCAAGGTCACCAAGGATGAGCCGGACTACCTGAACAAAGTCCAGGATGTGCCGCCGATCAAGAAAAACGAGGTCAACGCCAAGGTCTTGGTCAACGACGGCGAGACCATTGTGATTGGTGGCGTTTTCTCAAATACTCAGAGCAAGGTTGTAGATAAGGTGCCATTTCTTGGCGATGTGCCGTATCTTGGCCGCCTTTTCCGGCGTGATGTGGTTTCGGAGAAAAAATCCGAGCTGCTGGTATTTCTCACTCCGCGTATCATGAACAACCAGGCGATTGCTGTGAGTCGTTGATTCTGTGCGAAATTTGATTCTTGTTGGGCCGATGGGGGCTGGAAAAAGCACCATCGGTCGTTTGCTGGCCAAAGAGCTGCGCCTGCCATTCAAAGATTCCGACAAGGAAATTGAATTGCGCACGGGTGCCAATATCCCATGGATCTTTGATAAGGAAGGCGAACCGGGCTTTCGTGACCGCGAGCAGGCGATGATCGCCGAGCTGTGCGGTTTCGAAGGCGTGGTGCTGGCGACTGGCGGCGGCGCGGTCATGCGCGAGGCCAATCGTCGGGCGCTGCATGCCGGCGGACGAGTGGTCTATCTGCACGCTTCAGTCGAGCAACAGGTGGGCCGTACCGCCCGTGATCGCAACCGGCCGCTGTTGCGCACCGCTGACCCGGCCAAGACGCTGCGGGATCTGCTGGAACTGCGGGATCCGCTGTATCGGGAAATTGCCGACCTGGTCATCGAAACAGATGAGCGGCCGCCACGGATGGTGGTGCTGGAAATTCTCGATCGCCTGCAGCAACTGCCACCCCGTTAATGTGCCGAGCGAAATGCGCTATCCTCGACGTCCCGTTTTGGCTCGACTGGGTTGTGGCGGATGGCCATTAACTGAGGCGCCGTGGACTTCGTTAATTGCAGGCAGGGACGCCTGATTTCATCTTCACTGTGGGGACACATGCAGACACTTAAGGTCGACCTGGGCGAGCGCAGCTACCCGATTTATATTGGCGAAGGCTTGCTCGACCAGCCCGAACTGCTGGCGCCGCATATCGCCGGACGGCAAGTCGCGATCATCACCAATGAAACCGTCGCGCCTTTATACCTGGAACGCTTGACTCGCAGCCTGTCGGCTTTTTCCGTCATCTCCGTCGTGTTGCCCGACGGTGAAGCGTTCAAGAACTGGGAAACGCTGCAGTTGATCTTCGATGGCCTGCTGGCTGCGCGTCACGACCGTCGCACCACCGTGGTCGCCCTGGGCGGCGGTGTAATCGGCGACATGGCCGGGTTCGCTGCTGCGTGCTATCAGCGCGGCGTGGACTTCATCCAGATCCCCACCACGCTGCTGTCGCAGGTCGATTCGTCCGTGGGCGGAAAGACCGGCATCAATCATCCGCTGGGCAAAAACATGGTGGGTGCGTTCTATCAGCCCAACGTGGTGCTCATCGACACCGCCTCCCTCAAGACGTTGCCGGCCCGTGAACTGTCCGCAGGCCTGGCTGAAGTGATCAAGTACGGGCTGATCTGCGACGAGCCGTTCCTCGGCTGGCTCGAAGAAAACGTCGAGCGCCTGCGTGCGCTGGATCAGCAGGCCCTGACTTACGCGATCGAGCGCTCTTGCGCAGCCAAGGCTGCCGTGGTCGGCGCCGATGAGCGCGAATCGGGCGTGCGTGCCACGCTCAACCTTGGCCATACCTTCGGTCATGCCATCGAAACCCATATGGGCTATGGCGTCTGGCTGCACGGTGAGGCCGTTGCCGCAGGGACGGCCATGGCTCTGGAAATGTCCGCGCGCCTGGGTTGGATCAGCCAGCAGGAACGCGATCGTGGTATTCGCCTGCTTCAACGTGCCGGGTTGCCGGTGGTTCCGCCGGAAGAAATGACCGAGGCGGATTTTCTTGAACACATGGCAATCGACAAAAAAGTGATCGACGGTCGTCTGCGCCTGGTGCTGCTGCGCCGCATGGGCGAAGCGGTAGTGACCGACGATTATCCGAAAGAGGTTCTACAGGCCACGCTGGGAACGGATTACCGTGCCCTGGCTCAGCTTAAAGGTTAATAAGATTCCGATGACTAGTCTGCATGCCGACGAGGCGTTCCTCGGCCATTTCCAATTGAGTCATGACCCTTTCGCTCCGCGGGTCCCGGGCTTCAAGTTTTTCCCTGCCCAACGCAAGCCGGTGCTGGGCCAGTTGCACCATCTGGCCCGCTACAGCCAATTGCTGCTGGTGGTCACCGGCCCTCAGGGCAGTGGCAAGACCTTGCTGCGCCAGGCCCTGGTGGCCAGTACCAACAAGCAGTCGGTGCAAAGCGTGGTGGTATCGGCCCGGGGTGCGGGTGATGCCGCGGGTGTGCTGCGCCAGGTGGCCCAGGCGCTGAATGTTGCTCAGGCGGAAATCGGCGCGATTCTCGACCAGATCGTACAATTGGCGCTCACCGGGCAGGAAGTCTACCTGTTGGTGGACGATGCCGAACAACTCGACGAATCGGCCTTGGAAGCGCTGCTGGCCCTGGCTGCCGGGGCGCCGGAAGGCCGTCCCCATGTGTTCCTGTTTGGTGAGTCGTCTCTGATCGCCAAGCTGGACCAGTTGGAGCTCGAGGAAGAGCGTTTCCACGTTATCGAGCTCGCGCCCTACACCGAGGAAGAAACCCGTGAATACCTGGCCCAGCGGCTGGAGGGGGCTGGCCGGGGTGTCGAACTTTTCACCGCGGATCAGATCTCTGAGATTCACGAAAGCTCCGACGGCTGGCCTGGCAACATCAACCAGGTGGCCCGAGATGCTCTGATCGAAATCATGATCGCCAGCCGCTCAGCGGTGAAGCGTCCAAGTATGGGGTTCAACATGCCGAAGAAACACGTATTGGCGATTTCCGCCGTTGTCGTGGTTGCGGTAGCCGCCGCCTGGCTGATGCCAGGTCGCAACAAGGCACCGACCACCGGCGCACCTGCCAACGAACAGGCACAGCTGCCTCTCGGTCAGGGCACTCCGCAAGCCAACGGCGGTGCGCCGGCGGTGGAGTTTGCCGGCAATACCCAGCCGATGCCGCTGCCGCTGGTCGGCCAGTCGCAACCGGTCATGCGCGGTCCCTTGGCAGAAGCCGCGGGAGGCATCACTGAAGGCGACGATGGCGCGCCGCCGCCGATCGAAGACAGCAGCGACGTGCCGCCAACCGTGACCACCACCGCACCACCTGCGGGCGTGCCGGCCGGTCCGGCACCGACGCCGACACCTGCCCCGGCCGCCAAGCCGACGCCTGCACCAACCCAGGTCGCCACCGCCAAGCCGGCCCCGACCCCGGCCGCCCCAGCGGCCAAACC
>NZ_JBHFJB010000020.1:41918-51575 GCF_057334555.1 Pseudomonas sp. AGC41 | reverse complement strand
GGTAGCTGGTACGCGGGCCAGGCACCGGGCAACTACGTGGTGCAGATCCTCGGCACGAGTTCCGAAGCCACTGCGCAGAACTTCGTCAAGGAGCAGGGCGGCGAGTACCGTTACTTCAAGAAAGTGCTCAACGGCAAGCCGCTTTATGTCATCACCTACGGCAGCTTTGCCAATCGTGACGCAGCCGTTTCCGCCATCAAGGCCTTGCCAGCGAAGGTCCAGGCTGGTAAACCTTGGCCTCGCACTGTCGCCAGCGTCCAACAGGAACTGGCAACAACTCGCTGATGATTCGGCGGCCTTACCCAGGCCGCCTCTCCCGGCAACCTCAAAATTTCCGCAAGGGCGGGCGACCTTTCAGGCCGCGCGCCTTGTGGTGTCTGCGTCACAGTAGCGTTTGAGTCGTAGTGGTCGAACCCAAAAAAGTTTTGACTAGCACAGCATATAGCTTTAAACCTTTCACAAATGCGACATGGATTTGCGACAGTTCGTCGTCAAATTTGTGAGCCTCTGTGTCGGTGTGTACAATGACCTCCCTTTTGCCCCCGCAAAGCTGGCGTACGTTCGGCGCGGCACGCAACTGGCTGAATTGAAAAGAAATTTGCCTCGGTAAGAGGCAGCCTGGTGAGAAAGTGTCTATGAAAGCAGGTCTGTACCAACCAGATGAATTCAAGGATAACTGCGGTTTCGGCCTGATAGCCCATATGCAGGGCGAGCCCAGTCATACCCTTTTGCAAACGGCCATTGAGGCCCTGACCTGCATGACCCACCGTGGTGGGATCAACGCCGACGGCAAGACCGGCGACGGCTGTGGCTTGCTGATTCAAAAGCCCGACGAGTTCCTGCGTGCCATCGCCCAGGAAACGTTTGGCGTGACCCTGCCCAAGCAGTACGCCGTGGGCATGGTGTTTTTCAACCAGGATCCGGTGAAGGCACAAGCCGCTCGCGAGAACATGAACCGCGAAATCCTCGCCGCCGGCCTGCAACTGGTCGGCTGGCGCAAAGTGCCGATCGACACCAGCGTCCTCGGCCGCCTGGCCCTCGAGCGACTGCCGCTGATCGAGCAAGTGTTCATTGCCGGTGAAGGCCTGAGCGACCAGGAAATGTCGATCAAGCTGTTCAGCTCCCGTCGTCGGTCGTCCGTGGCCAACGCCGCCGACACCGACCACTACATCTGCAGCTTTTCCCATAAGACCATCATTTATAAAGGCCTGATGATGCCGGCGGACCTCACCGCCTTCTATCCAGACCTGAGCGACGAGCGCCTGAAAACCGCGATCTGCGTGTTCCACCAGCGTTTCTCCACCAACACCCTGCCGAAATGGCCGCTGGCCCAGCCATTCCGCTTTCTCGCCCACAACGGCGAAATCAACACCATCACCGGCAACCGCAACTGGGCCGTGGCCCGTCGCACCAAGTTCGCCAACGACCTGATGCCGGACCTCGAAGAGCTTGGCCCGCTGGTCAACCGCGTGGGTTCGGACTCCTCGAGCATGGACAACATGCTCGAACTGATGGTGACCGGTGGCATCGACCTGTTCCGCGGGGTGCGCATGCTCGTTCCGCCGGCCTGGCAGAACGTCGAGACCATGGACCCGGACCTGCGCGCCTTCTACGAATACAACTCCATGCACATGGAGCCGTGGGACGGCCCGGCCGGTATCGTCATGACCGACGGTCGCTATGCGGTGTGCCTGCTCGACCGTAACGGCCTGCGTCCGGCGCGCTGGGTCACCACCACCAATGGTTTCATCACCCTGGCGTCGGAAATCGGCGTGTGGAACTACCAGCCCGAAGACGTCATCGCCAAGGGCCGCGTGGGCCCTGGGCAGATCTTCGCCGTGGACACCGAAACCGGGCAAATCCTCGACACCGACGCGATCGACAACCGTCTCAAGTCCCGTCATCCGTACAAGCAATGGCTGCGCAAGAATGCCCTGCGCATCCAGGCGACCATGGAAGACAACGACCACGGTTCGGCTTTCTACGACGTCGACCAGCTCAAGCAGTACATGAAGATGTACCAGGTGACGTTCGAAGAGCGTGATCAGGTATTGCGTCCGTTGGGCGAGCAGGGCTACGAAGCGGTCGGCTCCATGGGCGATGACACGCCGATGGCCGTGCTGTCGCAACGCGTGCGCACGCCGTACGACTATTTCCGCCAGCAGTTCGCCCAGGTGACCAACCCGCCGATCGACCCGCTGCGCGAAGCGATCGTGATGTCCCTGGAAATCTGCCTCGGTGCCGAGCGCAACATCTTCCAGGAATCGCCAGAGCACGCCTCACGCGTGATCCTCAGCTCGCCGGTCATTTCCCCGGCCAAGTGGCGCTCGCTGACCAATCTCGACCGTCCCGGTTTCGAACGCCAGGTCATCGACCTCAACTACGACGAAAGCGTCGGCCTGGAAGCGGCGATCCGCAACGTCGCCGATCAGGCTGAAGAAGCCGCGCGCGCCGGGCGTACCCAGATCGTTCTGACCGACCGTCATATTGCGCCCGGCAAGCTGCCAATCCACGCCTCGCTGGCCACCGGCGCGGTGCACCATCGCCTGACCGAAAAAGGCCTGCGCTGCGATTCCAACATCCTCGTGGAAACCGCCACGGCTCGCGACCCGCATCACTTCGCGGTGCTGATCGGTTTTGGCGCCTCGGCGGTGTATCCGTTCCTGGCCTACGAAGTGCTGGGCGACCTGATCCGTACCGGTGAAGTACTGGGCGACCTTTATGAGGTGTTCAAGAACTACCGCAAGGGCATCACCAAGGGCCTGCTCAAGATCCTCTCGAAAATGGGCATCTCGACCATCGCCTCGTACCGTGGCGCGCAGTTGTTCGAGGCCATAGGCCTGTCCGAAGAAGTCTGCGAGCTGAGCTTCCGTGGTGTGCCGAGCCGTATCAAGGGCGCCCGTTTCGTCGACATCGAAGCCGAGCAGAAAGCCCTGGCCGCTGAAGCCTGGAGCCCGCGCAAGCCGATCCAGCAAGGTGGCCTGTTGAAGTTCGTCCACGGTGGCGAATACCACGCCTACAACCCGGACGTGGTCAACACCCTGCAAGCCGCCGTGCAACAGGGCGACTACAGCAAGTTCAAGGAATACACGGCGCTGGTGGATAACCGCCCGGTGTCGATGATCCGCGACCTGCTCAAGGTCAAGACCCTCGACACGCCGCTGGATATCAGCGAAGTGGAGCCGCTGGAGTCGGTACTCAAGCGTTTCGACTCCGCCGGCATCTCCTTGGGCGCCTTGTCCCCGGAAGCACACGAAGCTTTGGCCGAAGCCATGAACCGCCTCGGTGCGCGTTCGAACTCCGGCGAAGGCGGCGAAGACCCGGCGCGCTACGGCACCATCAAGAGTTCGAAAATCAAGCAGGTGGCCACCGGCCGCTTCGGTGTGACCCCGGAATACCTGGTCAACGCTGAAGTGCTGCAGATCAAGGTTGCCCAGGGCGCCAAGCCCGGCGAAGGCGGCCAGTTGCCTGGCGGCAAGGTCAACGGCCTGATCGCCAAGCTGCGCTACGCGGTGCCCGGCGTGACGCTGATTTCGCCGCCGCCGCACCACGACATCTACTCGATCGAAGACTTGTCGCAACTGATCTTCGACCTCAAGCAGGTGAACCCGAAGGCCCTGGTCTCGGTGAAACTGGTGGCGGAAGCCGGGGTCGGCACGATTGCCGCTGGCGTGGCGAAAGCCTATGCCGACCTGATCACCATCTCCGGCTACGACGGCGGCACCGGTGCCTCGCCGCTGACCTCGATCAAGTACGCTGGCGCGCCGTGGGAACTGGGCCTGGCGGAAACCCACCAGACCCTGCGCGGCAACGACCTGCGCGGCAAGGTCCGGGTGCAGACCGACGGGGGTCTGAAGACCGGCCTCGACGTGATCAAGGCCGCCATCCTCGGTGCCGAGAGCTTCGGCTTCGGTACCGCGCCGATGATCGCCCTGGGCTGCAAATACCTGCGCATCTGCCATCTGAACAACTGCGCCACCGGCGTGGCGACCCAGAACGAGAAGTTGCGCAAGGACCACTACATCGGCACTGTCGACATGGTGGTGAACTTCTTCACCTACGTGGCCGAAGAGACCCGTGAGTGGCTGGCCAAGCTGGGCGTGCGCTCGCTGGAAGAGCTGATCGGCCGCACCGATCTGCTCGAAGTGCTCGAAGGCCAGACCGCCAAGCAGCATCACCTGGACCTGACCCCGTTGCTGGGCAGCGACCTGATCCCGGCGGACAAGCCACAATTCTGCCAGGTCGATCGCAACCCGCCCTTCGACAAGGGCGAGCTGGCCGAGAAGATGGTCGACATGGCCGCTTCGGCGATCAATGACCTGAGCGGTGCGCAGTTCGAGCTGAATATCTGCAACTGCGACCGCTCCATCGGCGCGCGGATTTCCGGCGAGATCGCCCGCAAGCACGGCAACCAGGGCATGGCTCACGCGCCGATCACGTTCCGCTTCAAGGGCACGGCCGGGCAAAGCTTCGGCGTCTGGAACGCCGGCGGCCTGAGCATGTACCTGGAAGGTGACGCGAACGACTACGTGGGCAAGGGCATGACCGGCGGCAAGCTGGTCATCGTTCCGCCCAAGGGCAGTGTCTACCGGACCCAGGACAGTGCGATCATCGGCAACACCTGCCTCTACGGCGCCACGGGCGGCAAGCTGTTCGCCGCCGGCACCGCGGGTGAGCGTTTCGCCGTGCGTAACTCCGGCGCCCACACGGTGGTGGAAGGCACTGGCGATCACTGCTGCGAGTACATGACCGGTGGTTTCGTCTGCGTACTGGGCAAGACCGGTTACAACTTCGGCTCTGGCATGACCGGCGGTTTCGCCTACGTGCTCGACCAGGACAACAGCTTCGTCGACCGGGTCAACCACGAACTGGTGGAAATCCAGCGGATCAGCGGCGAGGCGATGGAAGCCTACCGCAGCCACCTGCAACGCGTGCTGAACGAATACGTCGAGGAAACCGACAGTGAGTGGGGTCGTGAACTCGCTGAGAACCTCGATGATTACGTACGTCGTTTCTGGCTGGTCAAGCCGAAAGCGGCCAACCTGAAGTCGTTGCTTTCCAGCACCCGTGCCAACCCGCAGTGATATGCGCCTGAAGAGTTTGATGAGGTTTTAACAATGGCTGAACGTCTGAATAACGACTTCCAGTTCATCGATGTCGGGCGCAAGGATCCGAAGAAGAAACTGTTGCGTCAACGCAAGAAAGAGTTCGTGGAAATCTACGAGCCGTTCAAACCCCAGCAGTCGGCCGACCAGGCCCACCGTTGCCTGGGTTGCGGTAACCCGTATTGCGAATGGAAGTGCCCGGTGCACAACTTCATTCCCAACTGGCTGAAGTTGGTGGCCGAGGGCAACATCCTCCAGGCCGCCGAACTGTCCCACCAGACCAACACCTTGCCGGAAGTCTGCGGCCGGGTGTGCCCGCAGGATCGCCTGTGCGAGGGTGCCTGTACTCTCAACGACGGTTTTGGCGCGGTGACCATCGGTTCGGTGGAGAAGTACATCACCGACACCGCGTTCGCGATGGGCTGGCGCCCGGACATGTCCAAGGTCAAGCCGACCGGCAAGCGTGTGGCAATCATTGGCGCGGGCCCGGCGGGCCTCGGTTGTGCCGACGTGCTGGTGCGTGGCGGCGTGACCCCGGTGGTGTTCGACAAGAACCCGGAAATCGGTGGCCTGCTGACGTTCGGCATCCCCGAGTTCAAGCTGGAAAAGAGCGTGTTGAGCAATCGTCGCGAAGTCTTCACCGGCATGGGCATCGAGTTTCGCCTGAACACCGAGGTGGGCAAGGACGTCACCATGGAGCAACTGCTCGAAGAATACGACGCGGTCTTCATGGGCATGGGCACCTACACCTACATGAAGGGCGGGTTTGCCGGCGAGGACCTGCCGGGCGTCTACGACGCGCTGGATTTCCTGATCGCCAACGTCAACCGCAACCTGGGCTTTGAAAAGTCGCCGGAAGATTTCGTCGACATGAAAGGCAAAAAGGTCGTGGTACTCGGTGGTGGCGACACGGCGATGGACTGCAACCGCACCTCGATCCGCCAGGGCGCCAAGTCGGTGACCTGTGCCTATCGTCGTGACGAAGCGAACATGCCGGGCTCGCGCAAAGAGGTAAAGAACGCCAAGGAAGAGGGCGTGAAATTCCTCTACAACCGCCAGCCGATTGCGATTGTCGGGGAAGACAAGGTCGAAGGCGTGAAGGTGGTCGAGACCCGTCTCGGCGAACCGGATGCCCGTGGCCGTCGCAGCCCCGAGCCGATCCCCGGTTCCGAAGAGATCATCCCGGCCGACGCCGTGGTCATCGCCTTCGGCTTCCGTCCAAGCCCGGCGCCGTGGTTCGAGCAGTTCAGCATCCAGACCGACAGCCAGGGCCGCGTCGTTGCCCCGGAACAAGGCCAGTACAAGCACCAGACCAGCAACCCGAAGATCTTCGCCGGCGGCGACATGGTCCGTGGTTCGGACCTGGTGGTAACGGCAATCTTCGAAGGCCGCAATGCGGCGGAAGGGATTCTGGATTACTTGCAGGTCTGACCCGCCTCCAAGCGTGAAATGCAGTAACCCTGTGGGAGCGAGCCTGCTCGCGAAAGCGGTCTGTCAGCCAACTTCAATGTTGGATGTGCCGGCCTCATCGCGAGCAAGCTCGCTCCCACAGTTGTTTTGTGGTGTTAGACGCCTGTGTTCCACCGCGACAAATTGCCCCGATAGATAAAAGGCACGGCTCTTGCCGTGCCTTTTGCGTCGCGCTCTGAGAAAATGCCCGCACTTTTTTTCCGGATGCCGACATGACTGCCCTGAAGAACGACCGTTTCCTTCGTGCCCTGCTCAAGCAACCTGTAGACGTCACCCCAGTGTGGATGATGCGCCAGGCCGGTCGCTATCTGCCGGAGTACCGCGCCAGCCGCGCCAAGGCCGGTGACTTCATGAGCCTGTGCATGAACCCGCAGTTCGCCTGCGAAGTCACCATGCAGCCGTTGGACCGCTATCCGCAACTGGACGCGGCGATCCTGTTCTCCGACATCCTCACCATCCCTGACGCCATGGGCCAAGGTTTGTACTTCGAGACCGGCGAAGGCCCGCGCTTCAGGAAAGTCGTCAGCACCTTGGCTGACATCGAGGCGTTGCCGATTCCAGATCCGCAGAAAGACCTCGGCTATGTCATGGACGCGGTCAGCACCATTCGCCGCGAACTGAACGGCCGCGTCCCGCTGATCGGTTTCTCCGGCAGCCCTTGGACGCTGGCAACCTACATGGTCGAAGGCGGCTCGTCGAAAGACTTCCGCAAGACCAAGGCGATGCTCTACGACAATCCCCAGGCCATGCACTTGTTGCTGAACAAGCTGGCGCAGTCGGTCACGTCCTACCTCAACGGGCAGATCATGGCGGGTGCGCAAGCGGTGCAGATCTTCGATACCTGGGGTGGCAACCTGTCGGCGGCGGCGTACCAGGAGTTTTCCCTGGCCTACATGCGCAAGATCGTCAGCGGCCTGATCCGCGAACACGAAGGCCGCAAAGTCCCGGTGATTCTGTTCACCAAGAATGGCGGGTTGTGGCTGGAAAGCATCGCCGAGGCCGGCGCCGACGCCCTGGGCCTGGACTGGACCTGTGACATCGGCAATGCCCGCGAGCGTGTCGGTGACCAAGTCGCGCTGCAAGGCAACATGGATCCGACCGTGCTGTATGCCAAGCCTGAAGCCATCCGTGCCGAAGTCGCACGGATCCTCGCCAGTTATGGCAAGGGCAGCGGACACGTGTTCAACCTCGGTCACGGGATCACCCCGGAAGTCGACCCGGAACACGCCGGGGCTTTCCTGCGGGCGGTACATGAGTTGTCGGCGCAATATCACGTGTAATCGCCTCTTGGTTGACTTGGCCTGTCCGGACTCGTGCCGGACAGGCTTTTTTTATTCTCTTTTAAATCAATAAACAATGCGTTTTATTTATTTGCGCCTGTTTTTAGTGCGTTTAATAAATCATTATAAAAACCTAATTTCTGTCTGACGAATTAATGAAGGGATTTTTCCTTCTGAGAGGGAAGATTTTTCCTACATTAAAAAAGTTCAGATCTATATATCGTGCGTGCCACTTCAAAGGCGCGGCGCAAAGCGGTTTCCGCGGCTTTCATGAGGTGATGTACAAACTCTAAGAACAGCCTGGAATGTATATGAATATTAACTTCAGCAAGCGCAATATATTGACCGGATGCGCGTCTTCATGGGTGATGGTAGCCGTGTTGATGGCATCGCAAGGCGCAGTTGCTCATGGATACCTGGAAGTGCCACCGTCGCGCGCATTGTTGTGTCAAAAAGGTGAAAACAAGGACTGCGGTGGTGCGCAGCACGAACCCCAAAGCGTGGGCGAAACGTTCAAGGGCTTCCCTGCCGGTGCGGGCGGCGCACCTGGACAAGGCCCTTTCGATGGCAAGATTGCCAGCGGCGGCCATGAGCGGTTCTCCGCCCTTGATGTCCAGACCGCTACACGCTGGCATATGACTGAAATCAAGGACCGCAACATCGCTTTCAAATGGGATTACACCGCCGTGCATCCCGCCACCAAACATGAGTACTTCATCACCCGCGACGGCTGGAACCCGAACGTGGCGCTGTCGCGGGCTTCGTTCGAGGGCACACCGTTTTGCGCGGTGGATGGTCGCGGCGAAAAACCGGAACCGGGTACACCGCACAATTGCGTCATCCCGGACAGCAAGACAGGGCAGCATGTCATCCTGGCAATCTGGACGGTGAATGATACCGCTGCTGCCTTCCACAACGTGGCGGATGTAAACATTCTTGCAGAGGCCTCGCTACCGGGTGGCTGGACGCCGGTGGGGAGCATCGCCCCTTCGATCGCGTTGCTCGCCGGTGACAAAGTCAAGGCTCGTGCATTTTCCGAAACCGGTGAAAGCCCCGCATACAGCGTAGAGATCGGCGTCGGCAACGTCGAGGAAGGCAAGCCTGGGAACTGGTCGTTCAAACTGGCCGAAGCGATCAATAAAGCTCATGCCGATATTCGCGTCGGCGTCCGGGACGAGGAGGGCAACATTACTCCGGTGAAGGGCACGAACAGCATTTATGCCCAGAAAGAAAGCGGTGTTATCCGTTATGAAGTTCAGCTCGATATGAAGGAGGACACCGGGGCTCAACTGGGTATCGCTTCCCTCAAGCCGGAATACGAACTGGTGAAGGGCAAGGTCGGCCTGGAGTTTTCCGTGCAGAGCACGCGCAAGATGAATCTCGACGTGGCGCTGTTCGACGAGAAGAACAAACAGGTCGGTAATCTTACCCAGACGGTCGACGAGGGTACCAGCCCCTTGCTGATGGACATACGCAGCACACCGGGTTCCCACACGTTGACCCTGACCGGCACCACCCTGGATGGCCGTACCACTCGCCAGGAGACTCGCAGCGTCGTGCTGACAGGTGAGGGCGCAGGCATCGAATACGACTTCGTTTTCCCTGAAGGCATCCAAGGCTACGTCGCGGGTACCAAAGTCTTGCAGCCCAAGACTGACGAAGTCTTCGAATGTAAGCCATTCCCCAATTCCGGCTATTGCAAACAGTACAGCCCTACGGCGACCGGTTTTGAACCTGGCGTCGGCGCTGATTGGCCGATGGCCTGGAACAAGTTGTAAGTCATGACAGACATGGCTCCAGGC
>NZ_JBHFJB010000020.1:0-41854 GCF_057334555.1 Pseudomonas sp. AGC41 | reverse complement strand
GGGCTGCCTGGAGCCATACAAATCGGTGCAGAAATTGAAATTTTCAAGCTATTCCAAAAGACGGGTGCTGCTGCATTGGGTATCCGCCGTTGTCATCCTGTGGACGCTGATTTCCGGTTTTTATGTGGCGTACGCTCCCGTATCGTCTTCATTCAGGCAATGGATCGGATCACTCAATGTCTCGCTGACAGTTGTCTTCATTCCGCTTTTTCTCTGGCGGTTTTGGTTGTTTTGCTGCAACTGGGAGTTGCGCAGCGCGGGTTATTCATTTCAGAAAAGCCTGGCATTGACGGTTCACGTAGTGATTTACCTGACAGTCGCTGTCGTGCTGGCATCCGGCGTCATGATGATGACGACGCCCATTGGTGTATTCGGCCTTTTCCAGCTTCCACAGCCTCTGGATGATCGGCAACTGATTGAGCTCGCGTTCCTGGTTCATATCCGCTCCTGCATGACATTGGCAGCGCTCGTTGCCTTGCATATTTGCGCCGTGGTTTGGCATGAGTCCTCCGGTCGCAGGGTTCTGCGGCGGATGTCGTTCCGAAACTCTTTAAGTTCAATGCCCCGATGAGCACGGCGGCAGAACCGGCTTTTTGGGTCGACCGCTTGCCAAAGGCTGCGATGGTGCTTGTGCCTCTGTTGTACGGAGGTTTCCTGGCGACACAGGAATGGCGCTTTCGCCAGGCACTGGCGCTCGATGTGCCAACGGTCGCTACGCCGGATCCCGTGCAGGTCCACGAACGGCTCAATGTGCAGGCGGTGACGACCGTGCTCGGCCTGGCGCCCCTGGAAAACCGGGTACCCAGCACCGCACCGTTCACGCTGCATGCCAGTTTCGCGTCCACCCACGGTGCGTCCCGTGCCTTGCTCGCGGACGCTGCGGGCACACGCCTGTACCAAGTAGGGGAGCGCTTGCCTGGCGGCAGCGTACTGCGCCGGGTCGAGGCCGGTAGCGTGGTGCTGTGGCGCAACGGGCGCGAAGAGCGACTGGAGCTTAAATCGGCAAGTCAGCCTTTCCTGCGCCGACAGGGTCCGGAAGGCACCCGCCAGGCGATGCCTCATTCCTCGCAGTACCTTCGCCCGGTCGACGGGCAAGCAGGATGATCAACTCATGAACCGCTATCTCCGGGGCCGATTTTTGCGCCTCCTGTTCTGTCTTGCCGCGTTTGTGCCATCGGTTCTCCCGGGTTCGCCACGGGCCGAAGAGGCCCGGTGGCAACTGGCGATGAACCATGCGGAACTGCGCGAGGTAGTCGGCGAAGTCTCGGCGATCCTGGGCGAGACCATTATCCTGGACCCCCGAGTGTCGGGTCGCATCACGGTCATGTCGCGCGAGGCGCTGGATCGCGAAGGCGTGCGGCGGCTGTTCTATTCGGTGCTTGATGCCCATAACTTCACGGTGATCGACGAAGGGGAGCGGATCCTGATTGCTCCTGTTGCCGAGGCCAAGACCCAGGCTGGTGCCCACTCGGCAACAGTCACGCCGTCGCAGTTCACCACGCGGGTCGTCAATCTGCATTTCAGTGTTGCTGCCGATATCGCCGGGCTGGTTCGACCGCTGGTCTCTACGGACGGTTATCTCGGCCCATCGGCTTCAGCCAACGCGCTGGTGGTCACGGATACCGTCGCCAATGTGCAACGCATTACCCGGGTAGTGCAGGAGCTCGACTCGGGCACCAGTCGCAATCACGTGGTGCTGCAATTGCGTCATGCCCAGGCCGCGGATATCGCACCGATCATGGAAGCCTCCGGTGGCAAGCGTGACGGCGCTGCAGCGGGCATTGTCATCGCCGATGCGCGTAGCAACCGCTTGGTCATCGTCGGCGCATCGGCAACGCGGCAGCGCCTGGCGGACCTGGCAAGGACACTGGACGTTCCGGCAGCCGCTTCTCAGGACAACGCGCGGGTCATTCGACTGCGTCACAGCAATGCCAAGCAACTGGCCGAGGTGCTGCACGCGGTCGGGCAGGACAAGCAGGTATCCCAGACAGTGCCTGGCGTTCGCGAAAAGCGCTCGGATGCGTCATTCAAGGTCGAGGCCGATGAAAGCCAGAACGCCTTGGTACTGATCGCCGAGCCGGCTCAGATTCGCACGATCGAGCATATTGTCAGCGAGTTGGACCAACCCCGTGCACAGGTGCTTATCCACGCGGCCATTGTTGAAATATCGGGTGATATTTCCGAAGCGCTCGGCGTGCAATGGGGCCTGAATTCAGGGAGCGTGACAGGCAGCATAAATTTCCCCGGCACCGATATTCCACTCGTCGGCGGCGGAGCGTCCGAAGGTACTGAAAACGCGCCGGAAGGGGCGGTGTTGCGTCTGGGCAGCGACCGCTTCAGTGCACTGATATCGGCGCTGGCAAGCAATACCCGAAGCAACCTGCTGTCCACGCCGAGCCTGCTGACCCTGGATAACCAGGAAGCGGAAATCATCGTTGGCCAGAACGTTCCGTTCAAGACCGGCTCCTACGCCACCAACGGCAACGGTGCGGACAACCCGTTCACGACCGTAGAGCGCAAGGACGTCGGCATCAGCCTCAAGATCAAACCCTTCATCAACGAAGGCTCGACCTTGCGCCTTGAAGTCGAACAAGAGGTATCGGACATTGCGCCGTCGGTCTCAGGAGTGGATTCCTCGGACCTGATCACCAACAAGCGAGCCCTGAAAAGCACGATCCTTGCTGACGACGGTGAAATCATCGTGATCGGCGGGCTGATCCGCGACAGTGTGCGCACCCAGGAAAGTGGCGTGCCGTTGCTGCGCAGCATTCCCTATCTGGGGGCGCTGTTTCGCTGGACCCGTGACACCCAGACCAAAAGCAATCTGATGGTTTTCCTGCGTCCCACCATCGTACGCAGCAAGGAAGATTTGGCCGGCGTCAGCCGCAAGCGCTATGACACGCTGCGGGAGCTGAGCAAACCCGGCGCACGGCAGAGCAATTCGTTGCTGCTGCCTCGCGAGCCCGGTCATTTATTCGAGCCACAGGCGGAGGCGTCGCTGACCGATCTGCGGCGGCAGCAGGCAAATGATCATGAGTAGCGCGCCGGTCCGATTGCCCTTCGGTTTCGCCAGGCGCTACGGCCTGTTGCTTGATGGCGAGGGGCCGACAAGTTGCCTGGCCCTGCGCCACGATACGCCGTTGGCGGCAGTGGCCGAGGCTCGGCGATTGTGCTCGGCTGACCTTCCGATCCAGGTATTGGACCCCGCGCAGTTCGCCGTGCGCCTGGCCAGTGTCTATCAACAGGGACAGAGCGCGGCCGAGCAAGTCGCCCAAGGACTGGATGAAGAGTTGGATCTGCTCAGTCTGGCGGACCAGCTACCGCAGACAGCTGACCTTCTGGAGCAGCAGGGCGACGCGCCGATCATTCGGTTGATCAACGCGCTGCTAAGCGAAGCGGTGCGCGAGCAGGCCTCGGACGTGCACTTGGAAACCTTCGAACACTACCTTTCGGTGCGCATGCGGATCGACGGCCAGCTACAGGAAATGCTGCGCCCGCGTCGAGAATTGGCGACGTTGCTGGTGTCGCGCATCAAGGTCATGGCGCGCCTGGACATCGCTGAAAAACGTCTGCCGCAGGACGGACGGATGGCGTTGCGGTTGGCCGGCCACGAAGTGGATGTGCGCGTGTCGACGCTGCCTTCGGCCCACGGCGAGCGTGTGGTGCTGCGACTGCTCGACAAACAGGCGGGACGCCTGGACTTGTTGCGGCTGGGCTTGCCGGACGACACCCTCGCGGGCCTGCAACAATTGCTCGGCAAACCCCACGGCATCGTGCTGGTGACCGGCCCCACCGGTTCTGGAAAAACCACCAGCCTGTATGCGGCCCTCAGCAGCATCAACGACCAGAGCCGCAATATTCTTACCGTCGAAGACCCGATCGAATACCACCTGCCGGGGATCGGCCAGATGCCGGTCAATCCCAAGGTCGACATGACCTTCGCCCGTGGCTTGCGGGCAATCCTGCGCCAGGATCCTGATGTGGTGATGGTTGGCGAAATACGCGACCGCGAGACGGCCGAAATCGCTGTCCAGGCTTCGCTGACCGGCCATCTGGTGCTGTCCACCTTGCACACCAACAGTGCCGTTGGCGCCGTGACGCGACTGGTCGACATGGGCGTGGATAGCTACCTGTTGGCCTCGTCCCTGGCAGGCATCGTCGCGCAGCGACTGTTGCGCACGCTATGCCCGGATTGCAAGGGCGAGTACGTCGCCAACGAAGCGACTTGCCAACGCCTGGGACTCGAGGCTGACGCTGCGCCATGTCTGTTCAAGGCCCATGGCTGTGATCGATGTCAGAACGGCTATCGCGGGCGAATCGGCATTTATGAGCTGGTAAGCATCACGCCGGCGCTGTCGGAGCTGATTCATCTGGGCGCGACCGAACGGGCGCTGGCCGATGAGGCGCGCAAGGCATCGCGCAGCTTGTTTCAAGATGGACGTCGTCGGGTCCTGCAAGGTGTGACCAGTGTCGAAGAACTGCTGCGCGTCACCCAGGAGCACTAGCGTTCATGCCAACTTTCGATTACCGCGCCGAAGATGCCCGTGGTCGGCGCCGCAAGGGCCGCATAGAGGCTGATGGCCCACGCCATGCCCGCCAATTGCTGCGCGAGCGCGGCTTGCTGCCCTGCGAGCTGCTGGAGGCGCGGCAATCGGGAGCGGCTGGGGGCAAGCCGGTCGGAGGTCGTTTGAGTTCCGCCGACCTGGCGCTGCTGACCTTGCAACTTTCCACGCTGATCCAGGCTGGGCTGCCCCTTGAAGAGGCGTTGGATGCGGTAGCCAGGCAAAGCCGCAAACGGCGTGTCGCCAACCTGCTGGCGGCGGTGCGAGGCCGGGTGATGGAAGGCCACGCCTTGGCTACAGCGTTGGGTACGTTCCGTCAGGCCTTTACCGAGCTGTACTGCGCCACCATCGCTGCCGGTGAGCAGTCGGGACATCTGGGCGAGGTGCTTGCACAACTGGCGACATACACCCAGGCCCGTCAGGCCTCGCGTCAACGAATCCAGTTGGCCTTGGTGTACCCGTTCATCCTGATGCTGGCCTGCGTCGCCATTGTGGGCTTTCTGCTGGGTTACGTGGTGCCGGACGTGGTGAAAATTTTTGTCGATAGCGGCCGGCCGTTGCCTTGGCTGACCCAACTGATGATCGCCCTGAGCGGTGGCTTGCGTCGCTATGGCCTGCTGCTGTTCGTCTCGTTGGTCATGGTGGCCGGGCTATGGCGTTGGAGCCAGCGCCAGCCCTTGTGGCGACTGCGCTGGCATCGGCTGTTACTGAAGCTGCCGGTCGCGGGCGAAGTGCTGCGCACGATGGAAGCCGCCCGCTTCGCCAGCACCTTGGCGATCCTCAGCAAAAGTGCCGTGCCGTTGGTAGATGCCCTGCACATCGCTGCCCAGGTGGTCGGCAACCTGGCAATTCGCGCCCGCTTGGCCGACGTGGCCCGTTCGGTCCGCGAGGGAGGGACCCTGACCCGTGGCCTGGAGCTGAGCGGTGATATCCCGCCGCTGATGCTGCACATGATCGCCAGCGGAGAACGGGCGGGCGAATTGGACAACATGCTGGCCCGGGCCGCGGAACAACAGGAAGCCAGCCTCGCGGCGCGCATTGCCCTGGTCGTGAGCCTGTTTGAACCGGCCATGCTGGTGGTGATGGGCGGCGTCGTGCTGCTGATCGTCATGGCCATCCTCCTGCCTATCCTGAGCCTCAACCAATTGGTGAATTGAACCATGAAACTCCAAGACAAACGGCCCGCGCGCCGTCAGCGCGGCTTTACCCTGATCGAAATCATGGTGGTGGTGGTGATTATCGGCGTCCTGGGTGCCATCGTGGTACCGCAGTTCATGAGTCGCCCCGACCAGGCCAAGGTCACGGCGGCGCGAACGGACCTGCAGGCAATTGCCACGGCCCTGGAAATGTATCGCCTCGACAATTTTGATTACCCCTCAACCGCACAAGGCCTGGAGGCGTTGAGCAAACGTCCCTCCGGTACGCCTGCGGCCAGGAACTGGAGCTCCCGGGGCTACTTGAAGAGTCTGCCGATCGATCCTTGGGGCACTCCCTACCAATATCTCAATCCCGGCCAGCAATCGCTCGATGGCACTTATGACCTGTACTCTCTGGGCGCCGACGGCGTGCTCGGTGGCGACGGCTTCGCGGCCGACATCGGCAACTGGGACGAGTAAAGCGTGGACCGCCATTGCCGGGGTTTCACCTTGCTGGAACTGATGATCGTCATCGTCCTGATCAGCGTATTGCTGAGTACTGTCGGCCTTGCCATCGGCCAGGACTCGGCGCGCCAGGCTCGCCAGCAGGCTGGAGATTTCATTCGTCTGGTGCAGCACCTACGTGAACAGGCGGTGCTGGAGGGGCAGGAATATGGTTTGCGCGTCCAGCCGGGCGCGTATCAGGTGTTACGGCTTGAGGGCCGAGAGTGGGTGACACGCACAGCTGTGCGGCGTTTACCTGCAGACTTGAGACTGGCGTTGGACGTCGACGGCCATGCGATCGTGCTCGATGACGCGCCGGGCTCGCCTCAATTGTTGATGCTCAGCAGCGACGAGGTCAGCCCGTTCAGCTTGCTGATCCGCGCAGGCGAAACGGCCCTGGCGCAGGTCTCCAGTGATGGGTTGTCGGAGCCGGTTCTGCATGATTGACGGCCGCAATTGCCGCGGCTTCACCTTGCTGGAGGTGATGGTCGCGCTGGTGATCTTCTCGACGCTGGCCGCCGCGGTGTTATCGGCCAGCCAGTTCGTGCTCAAGCAAAGCGCCGGGTTGGAGGCGCGTCTGTTTGGCGCCTGGCTGGCGGACAATCAGCTGAGCGAATTGCGTCTGCAATCGGCTGCTGCGCCAGGCCGGCTACGGCTGAGTCGAGGCCTTGACCACCGCCACTGGATTCTGGAGCAGCGGATCACGCCGGCCCCAGACCCACGTCTGCTCAAGGTCGATATCCAGGTGAGCGTCGAGGGCAGCCGCGCGGTCGTGTACCGCACCAGCGGCTGGATACGCAATCCCAATGAATAAACAGTCAGGTTTCACCTTGCTGGAGCTGGTGATCGCCATTGCCATCTTTGCCCTGCTCGGCCTGGCCGGCTGGCGCCTGTTCGACAGCGTGGTACGCACCCAGCAGATCACCGACATCCATGCGCGTGAAGTCAGGGCTCTGCAACGGGCAGTCGGGGTTATCGAGCGGGATGTATGGCAAGCCGTCGCCGGCACCGTCAGGCTGACGCCGCAAGGCTTGCAGTTGCAGCGCAGTCAATGGCGCAACCCGCTTGACCAGCCGCGCAGCGGGCGGCAGGTGGTGAATTATCGATTCACTAATGCCCAGTTGTGGCGCGACAGCCGCGGTGAGGGCGTGGACATCGTGCAGCAGCAGAAACTGCTCGACGACGTGCGCAGCCTGAGTTGGCGACTGTTCGAACCGAAGCGCGGCTGGCACAGCGCAACGACGGATAGCGGCTCGCCACTGGCGCTGGAATTGGTGGTGTCGGTGGGACGTTTCGAGCAGGTCCGGCGGGTGCTGCTATTGCCGGAGGCGTTGCCTTGAATCGGCAGCGAGGTGTGGCGCTGATCAGCGTGTTGCTGGTGTTGAGTCTGGCGCTGCTGCTCATTGCCGGCATGTTGCGCAGCCATCGGCTGTTGGTGCAGGGCACCGCGCAGCAGTTGCAACAGATCCAGTTGCGTCAGCTGGGATTGGCCGCGGAAGCCTGGGCGCTGGCGACATTGCAGAACAGTGCCATGGCGCCTTCCGGTCCCGTCGACCTGACCCAGGCGTGGGCCCGCCGGCAACCCGCGCTGGAAATCGACGACGCCAAGCTACATGTCGTGATCGAGGATTTATCCGGACGCCTGAACCTCAACCTGTTGACGGCCCATGGGCAAGTCGATCAGGTCAGCCTCGGTCGTTGGACCCGGCTGCTGAAGCTGCTGGGCCTGCCCGAGCTCACGTTGCCGCAGGTCGGTACGGTGGCGGAGTTGAGCCAGTTACGCCTGATGCCTGGCATCGACGGCGGGATGTTGCAACGCCTGGAACCTTGGGTAGTGCTGCTGCCCCGTGAGGCGCGGCTGAACATCAACACCGCGCCGCAGTTGTTGTTGATGACGCTCGATGGCATGGAGGCCGGCCCGGCCACGGCGCTGGTCAACAAGCGGCGCGACATGCCTTATGCCAGCGTGCAGGCATTTACCGGCGACCCGTTGTTGTCCGGGCAGGGCATCAACAGCCATGGACTAGGTATTGGCAGCCGCTGGTTCCGGGTCACGGTGAATGTGGCCCGGGGCAACGATCACCTGCGTCTGGCCGCGGATATCGAGCGCGACGTTGCTACTGGTCGCTGGATGGTTTCTCAACGGCGCTTTTTACCGACCACCACCGCGAGGGAATCTTCTCGATGAAAACCTGGCTTTACCTGACAGCCGCTGGGCTGGGCGCCCCCTCTGCCGATTGGCCGTGCTGCATGTGGTCGTCCACCGGCGAGCGGCGCTACCTCCCCTTGCGCGAAGCCTCCCGTGAGCTGCACGGGCAAGCCGTGGACGTGTTGTTGCCAATGGAAATGTGCAACCGCTTTCGCAGCGAACCCTGGCCTTCGCGGCGCCAACCCAGGCCGCAGGCCGTAGCGTTTGCCATCGAAGAGCAACTGGCGCAAGACCCGGAGTCGGTGCACGTCTGCATCGGCCGACGCGACAGCGAACAACGTTACCCGGTGATGGTGATTGAGTTGGTAAGGTTCCAGGCGTTGATGGCATTGCTTCGTGTGCAGGCGATCGAGGTACGTGCGGTTCATGTCGATGCCGATCTCCTGCCCCAAGACTATGCCTACGGCCTCCGTTGGTTTGATCGATGGCTGCTGGGCGGGGCACTGCCGGCCCGGGTCTCGTTATCCACCGAGGCGTTGGAAATGCTCCGGGCGGGCCTACCGAAAGATCTGCGGTGGCGAGACGAGGAGCAGGATCGCCCAGGCATAGATGAATGGCTGCTGCGTGCGAGCGGACAGCCGGTCGACCTGTTGCAGGGGGCGTTTCGTCGGCGCCGACCAGTGCTGCCATGGCGCGGCGTTGCCGCCGCGTTGTCGGGCATATTGTTGCTGAGCGGAGTCTTCAGCGAGGCGCGTATTCGTTTTCTCGAGAGCGAGGCGCAGAACCTGCAGGCTCGGAGCGAACAGCGATTCAGGGATTTGTACCCGGAACAAAACCGCATCGTTGACCTGGCCGCCCAGTTTCAAGCCCTGCACAATCAACGTGGCCGACAGCAGGATACCCAGATCGCCCGTCTGGTGCGCTTGACCGAGCAGGTTATGGGCGCCAGTAGCGTCGAGGTGCAGCGTATCGACTTCCGCCCGGACGAAGGATTGAAAATCCGGCTGACGGCAAACAGTTTCTTCGAACTGGAACAACTGCGCGAACGTGGCCGGCAAAGCGGCATGCCACTCACCCTGGGCAGCGCCAGCAAACAAGGCGCCCGCGTGCAGGCCACGCTTACCCTGGAGAACCGCGGATGAGCTTCACAGGGTGGCAGGGTTTGAAACAAAGTTGGGGGCGGATCTCCCGCCGCGAACAAGGGTTGTTGCTGCTTTCGCTTGGGGTCGTGCTGGTGGTTGGGGCGTATTTCTCGATCTGGCTGCCTTCCCGGCAACGGCTCGATCTGGCTGAGCGACAGTACCGCCAGCAGGCCGCGCTGGCTGTGCGCATCCAGCACGCAGAACCGCGCACGGGTGTGAACGCGGTCAGCGGCCCTTTATCGGTGCGGGTCAACGATAGCGCCACAGCAGCGGGGCTGGAAATAACCGAAATGAACGTCGAGGGCGATGCGCTGCGTCTGTCCATCAGCGGCGATGGCAAGCGCCTGCTCGATTGGCTGGACCAGTGCGAACGACAAGGCGCGCCCTTGAAGTCTTTGACCCTGGAGGCGCGTAACGGCGCGTTGGAGGCCCGGGTAGTGTTGCGCCAATAGTCAGACCTGGACGTTGTCAGGCAGCAGTGGCAACTTGGCCAGTTTTACCGCTACCAGCAACGCCACGAGTAGCAAGGCGCCGATGAACAGGCCGATGCCGTTCCAACCGCCCACGTGCCAGAACACGCCGCCGGCAGTGCCGGCGATGCTAGAGCCGGCGTAATAGCTGAACAGGTACAAAGAAGAAGCCTGGCCTTTGGCTTTCTTGGCGCGGCGGCCGATCCAGCTGCTGGCCACCGAATGCGCGCCGAAGAAACCGAAGGTGAACACCAGCATGCCGATGATCACCAGCCAGAGCGGCGTGAGCAGCGTCAGTAGCAGGCCCGCGATCATCAGCGTGATGGTCGCCCAGAGCATTTTCCGCCGGCCGAGCTTATCAGCCATGGCCCCGACTTTCGCCGAACTGTAGATGCCGGACAGGTATACGACCGACAGCAACCCGACGAATGCCTGGTCCATATGGTAAGGCGCGGCGAGCAGGCGGTAGCCGATGTAGTTGAACAGCGTGACGAACGCGCCCATCAGCACGAAGGCTTCAAGAAACAGCAGGGGCAACCCGGCGTCGCGAAAGTGCAGAGTGAAACCGTCCAGCAGGCTGCGCGGGTGCAGCGAGCGGGGGCGAAAGTTGCGCGACTCGGGAAGAATCCGCCAGAACACTGCCGCGGCGACCAGGGCCAGGCCACCGATTACCAGCATCGCGGTATGCCAGCTGACAAAGTCGATCAATACACCGGTGATCAGCCGCCCGCACATGCCGCCAATGGCATTGCCGGCGATGTACAGCCCCATCGCCAGGCCGATGTGCCGGGGATGGATTTCTTCGCTCAGGTAAGTCATCGCCACCGCCGCCAATCCGCTTAACGACAACCCCACCAAGGCGCGCAAGACCAGCACGCCTTGCCAGGTCGGCATCATCGCACTGGCAATCGTGCACAGCGCCGCTGCGAACAGCGCGGCGACCATCACTGACTTGCGGCCGATGCGGTCGGAAATCGGACCGGTGATCAACAGGCCGATGGCAAGCAGGCCGGTCGCCACCGACAGGATCAAGCTGCTCTGGGCGGCATTGATGGAAAATTCCGCCGACAGCATCGGCATCATCGGTTGCACGCAATACAACAGGGCGAAGGTTGCAAAACCGCCGCAAAACAGCGCCAGCACCGTACGCATGAACAGCGGCGTGCCTTTTTCGATATAAATTTCCTTCAGTTCGACAGCGGTATCACCCTGAGGGCGCGGCGGGATTTCATGGGCCAGTGGAGCGACAGCAGTTTTCACGATGGACCTCGAGGAGTACGGCGCGGCAGGCAATGAAAAAAAGCATATAGCCGGCTATTGTTTCTATCCAATATATTGTTCGACCTGTTTAAGACGTTGTACGACTTATTGGAAAAGACCATGGAGCTGCGTCACTTGCGTTACTTCATCGCCGTCGCCGAAGAGCTGCACTTTGGCCGCGCCGCCTTGGCCCTGGGCATCTCCCAGCCGCCACTGAGCCAGCAAATCCAGGCGCTGGAGCAAGAGATCGGTGCGCGCCTGTTCGAGCGGACCAATCGTCGCGTCGAACTGAGCGAGGCCGGACGGCTGTTTCTCGAAGAGGCGCGCCGGGTCCTGGCCCAGGTCGACAAGGCCGCCGACGTAGCCCGTCGCGCCCAGCTGGGGGAATTGGGCGAACTGAAAATCGGCTTCACCTCCTCGGCACCCTTCAATTCCACCATTCCCCAGGCAATCTTCACGTTTCGCCAACGCTTTCCCGAAGTCCATCTGAACCTGCGAGAAATGAGCAGCACTCAAGTGGCCGATGCGCTGGTCGACCAGGTCATTGAGGTGGGCATCATGCGTCCGCTGCCGCTTCCCGACGCCTTGAGCGAAATCGAACTCAGCCGCGAACCCTTGGTGGCTGTGCTCAGCTCCAAGCATCCGTTAGCCCAGGGCAGTGACGAGGGGCTGTTCCTGTCGGCGCTGGCCCAGCAGCCCTTCGTGTTTTTCCCTCGCAGCTACGGCAGCGGCCTATATGCCCAACTTGTCAGCCTTGCCCGCGATGCCGGCTTCAGCCCGCATTTTGCCCAAGAAGCTGGGGAAGCCATGACCATTATCGGCCTGGTGGCGGCCGGGCTGGGAGTCTCGGTCTTGCCAGCGTCTTACCAGCGCATGCGTATCGACGGCGTGGTCTACCGGCCGTTGCTCGATCCGGCGGCGGTTTCGGCGGTGTGGCTGGTCCTGCGCAAGGACCAGCGGTCGCCAATGGCGAAGGCGTTTGTGGCGCTGCTGAACGGTAAACGTTGACGCGGTGGATCCGCCGTCAGGCACGGCGCGGTTCAGAGGCGTTAGCGAGTCATCGCCGATTGCCCTCAGGTCCCCCAAACCACTGCAGGCCGATTGACGTGGTAGTTGTAAAATCCCTGGAGTTGCCACGTGTCCCCCTTGCGCTCGAACGCGGCGCGCCATGCCCCTCTGGCGCCGCCGGGTTCCAGCTGGGCCATGTCGTACCAGTAATAACGGTTAATTCGCTTTGTCGTTGTCCTGCCGGCACGTATGTCTTCCATGATCTCGCCGATTTTTGTCCTGGCGGGTTCAGGGAAATTTTCATAGGACATTTGTGTCTCCGCCAGTGGGCTGATCTCTACGATGAATTTATCTGTTGGGGCAGAGGCCGTGGGTTCCGAGGGGGCCTCGATGGCGGTTGACGGCTGACTGCTTACCTTTTTGGAAGGAACCTTTCTGAGGATCTCGACTTCCGGCTCTATATAGTGTTTCAGACTCGATCCAAAGCTTTGGATTTCCTCTCTACTGACGAGGTTGTTTTTCTGTTGGGTCTTTCCCTTGCTATAAACAAGATAGGGGAGACTTTGGTTTCTGATTTGCGTCAACAACCCGGGGGTGTTGGTTTTCGCCATGTTATCTTTTATTTCTTTGCGCACGATCTGCAGGAATGCATCAAAGCCTTCAGGTGTGTTGATGTAAGTGTCTGCGGCAGCCGTATCGCCCGAAAATTTATTCTTGATGTCCGTCTTGGCTTTCATTTCTGCGGACACCAGCGTCTTTGCCAGGCGGTTTCGGATATTATCCAGCATGCTGGCCTTTCGCCCTGCTGCGATCACGATGTATTTCGCGCCGGTCAAGTGATCGGGTAATACTGAGGTGTTGACCTTGAAATTCCCGGCGTTGTCGTAGAGCTCATGTTTGAGTTGCAATATCGCGTCGAATATTTTTATTTTCTGAGCGGTAGACAGTGCGGTATTCGGTACATTGCGTTCGATATCCAGGGTGCAATAGTCAGTTGCCTTCCATACCAGGAGTTTATCGCGCAGGGCCACCAGTGCGGGGTTGTGCGGTCCAAGTGGTATCCGGAGCTGAGCCAAGTCACGGATGAGCGAGCGATAGGCCGTGACGTTGTCGACGCGCATATCAACCATGCTTTCCTGCAGAATGCGCTCCGCCAGTTCTGAGGGCATCGAATAGGTTGTATCCCTTCGTTCCTTGCGCATTTCAACGGTGGCGTTGGGGTGGCCGGCCAAGGTCCCTTCCACCAGGGCGTTATAGGTTTGTTGCTGTAAGGTTTCCGGCGTTCTCAGCAGACTCATCAAGGGACCGCCTCCGAGCAACCGGCTCCGCTCTTTGGCCTGCCATTGACCGCCGTCCCAGCTCACCCTTCGCTGATTTGAGTAGTTAGCCGCAGCGTAGACGATCCTTTCACCGCCTTGCACCGCTGTTTTGTAGAAGTCCCCGCCCTGCTTCAGATAAGCCTGCCCGCCTGCATCCCTGAAAAGGTTTCGGCCCTCAGGTATCAGCCCTTTGCCGTCCATCCCTTTTAGCCGTAATGGTTTCAGCTCCGAGGCCGGCATCGGTGGCAGCTTCGACAGGGGGCGGGTCCTGCGCCGCCGCTTGCTGGCGCGACTCATGATCAGATCTTCGCCACCTTCCGCCAGCACGTCTCCCAAACCACTGAAGAAATCGACTGCCCATTGCTCGAAGCTGCCTTTTTCATCTTTTATCGCCGCCACTGCAGTGCCCCCGACCATTACCGGCAGGATTGCGCGCCCCAACATTCCGCCCAGCCGGCTCGAGGGAAACATCGATAGCATGCCCGTCAGCAACGTGATGCCCTTGCGGCGTCCCTCCTGCGCCGCTGCGCTATCGCGCTCAGCATTGGAGACTGTCAGCACATCCACAGCTGCGAGCGCGTGGGCGGTCTGCGTTTCATGCAAGGCTTCGAGTAGATTTTTGTCCACTACCGGAAAAGAAACGCCAGAAGAAAAGCTGCTGACGATCCTGGATTTGGTGAATGAAAAAATCGATTGCGTGACTTGCTTGATTTTTTCATCCACGGTGAGATCCGGTCTGGCCGGCAATATGCTGGCAATCTTAGCGGCCTGTTCCGCCAGCGGCAGCCTGGAAATAAGCCAGCGGGTCATTTCAGGCGTACGGGTAAGTGCCTGCGCTACGGCTTGCGTCAAGTCCCGGCTTGCTCCGGCATGTACCTCGCGAAACACCCTGCCATCCGGTGCCTGGGGGGTGTACAGCGTCAATGAAGGCCGACTCGCAGGTGTCTTCACCCCAAACGCCAGGACCTCGTTGAGTACACTATCGCCCCACTGCAGGCGACGGACCATCGTTTCATGGCCGTTCACCTTGCGGCGTCCTTCAGGCAGGGGGCTGTCGAGCGCGGCCAATACCTGATTCAGCCCGGTATTATCCCGATCATACGTAAAGTCTCCCGAAATGTAGGCGGCCCATGCCTCAGCCCGCAGCTGCTTCGCTTTCAAGGATATCCATTGTGCCTTGCGCTCGCTTGCCTGGAGCCGTAGCGCGGCTGGAAGGCGTGTGCCTACGTCAGCGCGTTCAATGATGTCGATGATCTGGGCAAAGGTGAGCGGCCCCTCTTCACGGTGATGAAGGGCATTGCGTTCATCAGGCGTCAGGTTGGACATCGCCCATTGCGTCATCGAGCGCCGGTCTTCGAAAAAGCCTTTCACCGGATTCAACACGATCCCGGAGCCAAACGGCGATGTACCTTGCGGGGCGCGCGGATCCATTATCTGCTTTCGTATGCTTAAAAATACCCGGTCAGGATCTGCAGCCAGGTTGTCCTCGCGGATCAGCCGGGCAAGCTCGGTGCGGGTCCAGTTCTCGATGGCTTCAGAAGTTGCCAGGGCCACCGGATCAGGCGGCAGCGAAGCCATGTCCGCTGCGGTTTGCTGCCAGTCCCGCAGCGCTGCCCACCAGGCAAGGCGATCAGCACCGCTGACGTACTGGTTGCCGTGCAGCCAGTCATCGAGTTTTGTCTGGGCGCAGCGCAGCTGGTAGGCGTCCATGGTCCACGTCAAGTCAAGGCTTTCGCCAAGGTCCACTGCCTGCTCCAGCCGTTGCACCCAGGTATCGAACGGCTCTTGCGGCGCATATCGCAGCACCTCCAGCACTGCCTCTTTCTGTGCCTTTCGCACAGCGTCGGCCTGGCGGACGAGGAAATTTTCCGGCAGGGGTACAAGCTGTACTTCACCTTGTATTTCGCCGTCTTGCTGAAGAAGGCCTGTCAGCGCGGCCATGCTGTTGATCGCTTCCAGGGGGGCGCCCGGGCGCCACAGTGCAGACACGGCCCAGTCGTCGCCACTGCCCGGTTGCATCAGTATCACGGCGTTGCGTACCGGCAGGCTGCTTCCCCACTGCGGCGGGGTATATCGCACGGCGTATACACGGGGACGTGTGTGGGCAAGCATCGCCTCTCGCGATTTCGCTTCCGGCGCTGACAACGCGAAATCAGTTATCGTCCCGTGCAACTGTGGCGTCAGTGTCCTGTCCAGCAGATGGAGATCCGCTTGCGTCATAAGTTGCCTGCGCAGTTCCTCTGCAAACCAGTCGATGACATTACTGTCCTCGCTGAAATCGGCCGGTTTGTCCCAAAACCCGTCCAGCGCCTGCTCCAGCAGCGATTCATACGTGGTTTGGGCGGAGGCGAACATCCGCTCGATAGCGGCCTTGGCTTCAGGGCTGTTCAGCTCGTTCGGCAATGTCGTGGTGGCATCCCGCTCATGAACGATGCTCACTTCATCCGGTTCGAGGAACAGCTCGCGGAAGTTGGTCTGCCCGGCCGCTGCACGCCAGAACAGCGTGCTGAAACCGATAGCCTGCCCTTGGCGGGGCCGGACAAACAGGTCCTGCACGCTGAAGGTATCGCTCAGGACAGGGAAGGTGCTGGCGAACCAATTGTCCAGGTGTTGCTTGGCGTAGGCCGAAGGCACTGGAACGGCATCGTTCAAGCGAATCATTCGTTGCTGGGCGTCATCCAGCTGATGGATCAGCGAGGCGCTTGGGTCCTCTGGGCTGTCGGCCTGTTCTAAATTGTCTGCACCAGCTGGAGCGATCAGACTATCGACGGGATGTCCGAGGAACAGTTCCACGGACAGGGTCAACGGACGAGTGTCCCCCGGGGTAAAAAACGTTCCTCTAAAAGCGCGGCCAGTCTCGGCATCGAACACACCGTTGGCTACAAACTGCCCATAGGCGGCCCTTGCGAGCTCATTCGCCCAAAAATACGAGTAGGTTGCGGCTGCGTAACGCGAAGCGTTGGTGACCCAACTGTTAAATGGGCGCGCGCCGGCGGGCCATTGCAACAGGCCGATCTCAGTGTTCAGCTCGTCAAATACTTCTTGAGCGCTGCGCCCGTCTCCATGGGTGCGGTGCACTTCTAAATCGAACAGTGTGTGAAGAAAGGAATGTGCCGCAGCCCAGCTGGTTTGCGTTCCGTTAGCCATCAGCAAGCGATCCGCCTGTTCAGCAGACAACGGCTCGCCTGTGCGGTAATGGCTTGATACCCAGACCAGGAACTGCCGGGAAAAACTCCACTGCTCAAATACCTGGGCGGCGAACTCGGTAGTATCGGGGGCGAGGTCGTTCAGTCCGGAGATGTCCCGGTGCTGCGCCCCCGTCAACAACAATTGCAGGCAGTGGCCGAGCTCATGCAAGAGGGTTTTCAATTGCTGGTGGTCGAGTAGGCAGGGCGTCTCCCCGACGCCCGGTATGAGGTTGCCGTGCAGCACGGCAACGGGCAGCAGAGGCAGCCATTCGGCGGTGATCCTGCGGTTACGCAGCGCGCGCATTTGGCCCAGCGCGCCGCTCAGTTCATGTCTAAAGGGGTCGATGTAAAGATAACCAATGGTTTGTTCGTACTCCTTGAGCTCGAAGAGGCGAACATCTTCATGCCAGGTATCGAAATGCGTGCGTTCGAGCAGTTCAACGCCAAATAACTGCTGGACGAATTGGCCGAGGCGGCTCAGCACGCCTTCCAGTGGAAAGTATTCGCACAGTTCCTGCCGAGACGCACCGTCATCCCAGCGTATTTTTTCGGCCAGGTACTCATAGTCCCAAGGTTGCGGCTCAGCGATGTCGTGTTGCAGGGCCAGTGCCTTGAGTTCCTCTGCTTCAGACGCAAAAAGGTTTCGATACCCATCAAGCGAGTCGCGTATAAACGTCAACACCTGATCGGTGGACTGCACCGTCTGCCGGTCAACGACCAACTGAGCGTAATTCTCATACCCGAGTATTCCGGCTTTTTTGTGTCGAGCCTCCAGCAGTGCCTTGAGCACCTCATCGTTGCCGGTTTGCCCGGCGAACGGTCCCTGGCCCGTCGCCCGCGCGTGGTAGGCCAGCCACATTGCCTGGCGCAAAGGACGGTGTCCGGCATGGAGCATCACTGTGCGGTACTGCCCGTCGTCCAGGCGGACCAGCCAACCCTGAAGATTTTGCGCCTGGGCGTCGTTCGCCATTGCCTGCTTCAGCGAATCAGGCACACCGACCAATAGCGACTCGTCTTCGATGTGCTTGCTCCACCCTTCGCCGGACTGTTTCACCCGCAACAGGAATTCACGTTCGAGTCGGTTTATGTCGACGTTCAACTCGGTCAGTCGTTGCTGCGGGGCTTGTGGGAGATGAATCCCGGACAAGCGGAACTCCTCCAGTATTTTCTCCAGTACCCTTCGACGTGGCCTGTCGAACAGGGCCGCCATCCGGCTATCGGCGAGCCTTTGATACAGCTGGAACAACTCGTTGTTTCGCCCGAGCTGTGCCTTGAAGTCCGCAGCGAGCTCGATGCAGCGCGTTGCCGCTTCCGTCCATGCCTGTTGAGGGTTCACGGAGCTGAGCATGTCGATTACTTCGAGAGTGCCATCGAGCCGTGCCTTGACGGCGTCCATCGCCACCACCAGATCATCCCATGTCGGGAAAGGGGTTTGGCTGGCAATGATTTCGGTAATGGCAAGGTGGCTGTCGGCAATGATCTTTTCAATGGCCGGTACCAGATGCCGGGCACGGATAGCTGAGAAGGGGGGCAGATCATAAACAGACAGCAAGGGGTTGTTCGGTGGCATGGTCGCTTCCTGATGAGTTTTCGGAAGCACACGCTAGGGGAAGCGCGAAGAGAGAGTGCGGTATATGAATACCGCACGCCGGGTGGGGAGGACGCGTATGAGGCCCGCCCGTGCTTGCTTACGCTGGGTAAGCGAGCCGTTGCGCATTTGGCGTCATCGAGCCCAGCACCACGGGGCGCCTGCCGCAGTTACTGGCTGATATCATGCGCGATGCCCGCGGGTATCGATGGAGCTGAGGACGGGAACTTGGGCTCAGTGGCTGATCGACTGCTTTAACGTCTTATTGAACGCTCCGATATTCGTTCGGCTTAGCGCGCTTATTCAGGAAGAGGAAAGGGCGCCCCTGCGAATAACGTTCATTGAACACGGACCTGAAATGAGCACACCCTTGCATGCCTCTTACACCAATCAAGTCAGCGCCGAGTTCCTCTGTCGCCTGAACAACTCGCCCTTCACGCAACAGTAACTTGCCGGGTTCGATGAGCAGACATTGGCGATTGTCAGTCAACAACGAGCGTACCAAAAGGCCCATCCGCCCATCGCCATTTACCGAGTGGCCACCGAGGGCAGCCAGACCCGCAAGGGTGGAGTAATCCAGCAAGGGACATCCCCCCTGGAACTGACGCCGGCCAACGGCCAACCAGTGCGCGCCGCTCAGAAAGGCGATCACGTCGTGTATGCCGATGGCAGCACGGCGCAGATCATCATCGCCGCCGGTGAAGCCAACGGTCACGTTGCGCTGGTGGGCAGTTGCCTGAGCAATGGCGATGAAATCATCAATACATGCCAGGACGTGATGTTGCTCATCGCCCGCAAAGGCGTGCCAATGGCCGAGGACTTAGGCCACCGACATCTGAACGATATGCTGCAGGCTCTGCAGAACGGTCGATATGTCCATATCTGCGGAGCCGCATGGAGGAGGCAGGGAATGTTCGGG
Organism: Pseudomonas sp. AGC41; assembly: GCF_057334555.1. Taxonomy (NCBI): domain Bacteria; kingdom Pseudomonadati; phylum Pseudomonadota; class Gammaproteobacteria; order Pseudomonadales; family Pseudomonadaceae; genus Pseudomonas; species Pseudomonas sp. AGC41. The sequence continues at coordinate 22,609 of NZ_JBHFJB010000020.1, read as the reverse complement.
GCCTGTGTGCTAGTCAATAAAATTTCCGGAATGGTCACTTGGCCGCGAGCGTACATTCAACTTGGGGATGTAGGCCCTGTTGATATCGATAATTTCCCCGCCCACCTGAAATGACTTCTAAGTATCTACGTGGTGATGATGCTCGTTGCGTCAATTGGAATAATGTCGGAGCGCTATTGGTAAAACTCAGATGACCGGTTCAGGAGGTATGCAACCGCCGCTATGAGGCGGCTGCCGGTACCTGAGCGATCTGGATCGAGAGCCAGAACTGTTTGGGAAGGGCGCCGAAAGGCACCCTTTATCTTCAGGTGAACAAGCCACTTCGGAAGAGCCGACGCTGTTCAGCGTTAGCCGCTTGAAGCAGTAGATAGCTCTTGGCTGGCATCCAGCTCATCGAGCGCCCGGTTTACGAGCAACTCGCAAAGCACGCAGAGCTGCTGCATAGCCAGCGCAATGTTACGGCGGGAGCCGTCCATTTCGTCGGCGAGATCGGTGGACATGACGCTCAATGACGCGAGGTTCTCACTGGCGTGGCAGAGGAGGGATTCGATATCAACATTCGGAATAATCGTGAACACATTACTCACTGGGTCGGGGCGCTCCACGTCGCGTGGTCGGGGGCTGACAGGCTGTTCCACAGTGTTGGTGGGCGCGGATGATTTGTCGGTATCGATGGGGTTTGGTGATACTACGACGTCTGGGATGACCTTTTTCATTAAGTAGCTCCTTGCAAGGTTAAAAACGTCAATCTCATTGGCCGAACAGGAATGTCGGCGGCCCAACATGAGCGGACGTTATGGGAGATTTAATACTAGAATTTATTTTTTTTAATCAAAATAATGAACATCTATGTAATAAATAATTCACGCCTGCCTGTTTAATCTACTTCTTCACTAGTTCGTCTGAGCTGGGGTGCTGATTAAGATCGATACCACATGCTTTCCTAAAGAAGTTTCCTGCAGGCTTGTAGGAAATATCGCTAGACGAAGAGCCGCAAAGCGCTGCCTTAATACCGAGAGAAGGATATGAAGGAGTATGGCAAGGGTGTTTTTTCTCTCGGATGAGGTGTGTAGGATGCCAATCCTGCGGAGATAATCCCGTGGTCAGCTCGCTAGGACGTGTGGTTTGTTGCCGCAAAAGGGAATGATGAGGCCTGTATGTACAAAAAAGATCGAACTGAAAAGTTAAAGAAAAATATTAAGTACCTCATGAGGAGTCGTGGAGAAACACGGCTTTCGTTATGTAATGCGAGTGGTTTGACTAGAACGACAATCTATAACATTTTGGAAGGTCGGGTACTTAACGTACAGCAGTCCACTGTCCGCAAAATATCCGATTTTTTTGGCGTCTCTTATCAGGAAATAGAAACCGTAGACTTCGAAGGAGAGGAGTCGGTTGAAAGCACCCTGTCTTTACATGGAAATATGAATCCGGCGGCGGTGCCGGTCATTTTGGAAAGCCAGCTGAGTCAAAGCCTGGGAAAAAGAATAGGCGAATTGGCTGTTTCGCATCCACTGACCTACTACTTTGGCGCGGCAAGCAATTTAATCGCCGTTCTCTTGGAGTCCAATATTGACGGAATGTATGAGGCAGGAGACCTGTTGATAGTTAAAAAGGGCGTTTCAAAAGGAGGTGGCGAGAAGTTGGTGTGCGACAAGATAACAACAGAGCTGACCATTGTCAGTAGGTCTGATTTCAGTTCCGACGCTGTGTTTATTATTGGCGAAGTCGTGGAGGAAAGGTTCAATGGTTAATCACGATGGGCACGGAGACGGGAAATATAAGCTGTTGGGGTTTGAGAAGACCAAGGGCCTCGCTGTCATCATGGTGATTGCTACGGGCAGAGTTGTTAAGGTAAAACTCGATGACTTGGTAAAAAGTGAATTGGTTGATAGTTTGAACAAGTCGGAAATCAAGAATGTCTATAAAAAATTTTATTCAGGTGGCGCTGCACTGACCGCCTATGAAGTGAATGATCGTCATGAAAGGTCTTGGTTGATTTATGTGGCTTTGAACCTGGCATTATTTGTGCTTTATATTTTTACTAATGTCTCTGCCGCGAAGCTTGTTTACATTGAGTATTTAGATGTCGTCGTTACGCCTGGTGTATTTCTTTATCCGCTGACCTTCTTGGTTGTAGATGTATTGAACGAATCGTTCGGGCTCAGACTTGCCCGAAAGGCAATCTTGTTTGCCTTCGCAAGTAACGTGTTTATTCTTGTTTTGTTAACTGGAAGCGCTTGGCTTCCGGGGTTGCCTAGTTGGAAGTACGACGCACCCTACAGTGAAGTCATTGCTCATGTATCCTCTGTGCTAATCGCGTCTTCTGTTTCATTTCTTGTTTCTGAGTACGTGAATTCATATTTGTTGAGTAGGATAAAAGAACTTACGAGTTCGAGATTTCTTTTCTTGCGAGTATTCTTGAGCACTTTTTTCGCAGTGATTATCGATAGTTTTATTTTCTGCTTTATTGCATTTTATGGAAAAATGCAAAGCGCAGACATTTTGAGCATCGTTTATGTCCAGATTGTAATAAAAATGTGTTTTGCTTTTTTTAATATTTTACCCGCTTACGGTGCAAGAGCATTATTCAAGAAGTATGTGGCGCGAGCACAGTCAGCGTGAACGGGAGATTGGGCTATCTCTTCAATAGCCCGCATTGCTCGTATCAGAGTGGAAAGACCAGCTCTAATTTGATGTTGAGGCTGTTCATGATCTCCGTTCGGTTTTCCAGATAGTGGTTCAAGCCTTTTGCGCGGAGACTACAGGCATCACAATGGCCGCATCCGCTGCCCTTGATTCCGTTATAACAAGACAGTGTATCCCGCTTGATCAGTTCCAGTTGCTCGTAATAATCAGCCAGTGCCCAGGTTTCGGCTTTGTTCAGCCACATGAGTGGCGTTGCAATGCGCAGTTCATAGTCCATACCCAGTTGAACCGCTTTATTCAGCGCTCTGACAAATTCGTCGCGACAATCCGGGTAGCCAGAGAAATCGGTTTCACACACGCCGGTGATCACGGTTTGAGCGCGAACCTGGTAAGCGTAGATAGAAGCCAAGGTTAGAAACAGAATGTTGCGGCCCGGTACAAACGTATTGGGCAGGCCTCCATCGCCGCTCTTTGCCGGTGGCACTGGAATGTTGTCGCGGGTCAGGCTGCTGACGGCCAACTCGTTCAGCAGCGACACGTCCATTACTTTGTGAGCGGTCACACCGAATTTCTGGCAAAGCTGTTGCGCCACGGCGATTTCTTCGCGATGGCGCTGGCCATAGTCAAAAGTAAGGCAATGGACCTCGTCGTATCGGGGTAATGCGTGGATCAAGCAAGTCGTTGAGTCTTGTCCTCCGCTGAAAACGATCACTGCCTTGGTAGTCATTTATAAATCCTTTATGTGCTTTCGGCTGTAGCGGGCACAGATCCTATCGTAAAGCCAACGCTCCTGATGGTGGGACGTTTCCGAAATGGTAGGCGCCGGTTTCGAAGCTTACATTGATCAACGCCAGCGCCGAAAAATCAGCGAGGTGTTGACCCCGCCGAAGGCGAAGTTGTTGTTCATCACGTATTCGTTGCTCATGCTGCGAAACTCGTTGCGCAGGTAGTCGAGTTGGCCGCACTCGGGGTCGACTTCGTCGAGGTTGAAGGTGTGCACGTAGCGGTCGCGGTTGAGCATTTCGATGCTGAACCAGGATTCCAGGGCTCCGCAGGCGCCCAGGGTGTGGCCGAGGAAGCTTTTCTGCGAGCTGATGGGCATGTGTTCGCCAAACAGGCTGCTGGTGGCCAGGGTTTCGGCGATGTCGCCCTGCTCGGTGGCGGTGCCGTGGCCGTTGACGTAGCCAATGGCGGACGGTTCGAGGCCGGCGTCTTCCAGAGCCAGTTCCATGGCGCGGCGCATGGTACTCAACTCGGGGCGGGTGGCGTGCTGGCCGTCGGCATTGCTGCCGAAGCCGACGATCTCGGCGTGGATCCGTGCGCCACGGGCCAGGGCATGTTCGAGTTCTTCGAGCACCAGCATGCCGGCGCCCTCGCCGATCACCAGGCCATCGCGGCCCTTGTCGTAGGGTCGCGGGCTGGTTTGTGGGGCATCGTTTTTCAGGCTGGTGGCGTAGAGCGCGTCGAAGACCATTGCTTCGGTCGGGCACAGTTCCTCGGCGCCGCCTGCGAGCATCAACGGCAGGCGGCCGAACTTGATCGCCTCGTAGGCGTAGCCGATGCCATGGCTGCCGCTGGTGCAGGCGCTGGACGTGGGAATCAGGCGCCCGGTCAGCCCGAAGAAGATGCTGATATTGGCCGCCGTGGTGTGCGGCATCATCCGCACGTAGGAGTTGGCGTTCAAACCTTCGGCGACGCTGTTGAGTAGCATGTTGCCGAAGGCCTTGATTTCATCGGTGCTGCCCGTGGAGGAGCCGCACGACACACCCATGCGTCCGTCCTTGATCGACGGGTCGCCCAACAGGCCGGCATCGGCCAGGGCCTGTTCCGCCGAGCCCACCGCCAGGCGCGAGACCCGACCCATGCTGCGCAGTTGCTTGCGGGTCCAGTGGGCCGGAACCTGAAAGTCGTCCACGGGCCCGGCCAGGCGGGTGTTCAATTCGCTGAAGCGGTCCCACTCGTGCATGCGCCGGATGCCGCTGCGGTTGGCGGCGAAGTTGGCCGCGATGGTGTCCCAATCGCTGCCCAGGGAGGTGATGCCGGCCATGCCGGTGACGACGACGCGCTTCATCAGCACAGGCCTCCGTTGACGGCCAGGACTTGCCGGGTGATGTAGCCGGCTTCGGCGGACATCAGGAAATTCACCGCGCTGGCCACTTCTTCAGGCGTGCCCATGCGCTGGGCGGGGATCATTTTCATCAATTCTTCCACGGGGACGTTCTCATCGAGCATGGCGGTGTCGATCAACCCCGGCGCGACGCAGTTGACGGTGATCTTGCGCTTGCCCAGCTCGATTGCCAACGCCTTGGCCGCACCGATCAGGCCCGCTTTCGAGGCGCTGTAGTTGACCTGGCCACGGTTGCCGATCAGGCCGGACACCGACGTGATGCAAACGATTCGCCCGGCGGCGCGACGGCGAATCATCGGCATCATCACCGGGTGCAGCACGTTGTAGAAACCGTCGAGGTTGGTGCGCATCACGCTGTCCCAATCGTCCTCGCTCAGCGCGGGGAACGCGCCGTCGCGGGTCAGGCCGGCGTTGAGGACCACGCCGTAATAGGCGCCATGGGTTTCCACGTCGGCCTCGAGGATGGCCTTGCAAGCGGCGCGATCGGCGACGTCGAATTGCAGCACCCGGGCGTTGCGGCCCAAGTCCTGGATTTGCGCCTGGACGGCTTCGGCCTCGGCGCGACCGCTGCGGCAATGCAAGACGATGTCGTGGCCGGCCTGGGCCAGGCGCAGGGCGATGGCGCGGCCGATGCCACGGCTGGAGCCGGTGACCAGTACGGATTCAGTCATGGCTGGTTTCCTGTTGCGGACGGTTCATTGAGGTACTGCGCGGCGTGGGGCGGGCGGAACACATTCAACCGTGCGCTGGCATGGATGCCGGGCGCGCGGATGTGGCATTCGAACACACCCATGCCATTGTCGTCTTCCAGGGAGCGCACGCCGTGCAGGGTCAGCTCGGTGCCGAGGGGGAAAGAGTCGACGTTGCATTCGAACTTGCGGGTTCCGAGCAAAAAGCCCAGCTCCACGGCATCGCCGCGTTGGCGTGCGTGGCAACCGGCAAATGCCGCGACGCTCTGGGCCATCAGCTCGATGCCGACCCAGGCCGGCAGCGCGCCGTCGTCGCGGTTGAACAAACCGCCGGGCCTGACGGTGGCGACGGTATGGATCTGCTCGTCATCGAAAGACAGGACCCGGTCGATGAGGATCATGTCGCCGGCGTGGGGCAGCAATTCGGCGAGCGGCCAGTCAATCATTGCGCGTCTCCGATAATCAGGCTGACGTTGTTGCCGCCGAAAGCAAACGAGTTGCTCATCAGGCGACGGGGCAGGTTCGGGTGCAAGCGGGTGTCGGGCGTTACCCAGGCCAATGCCGGCAGCTCGGGATCGGCCTGGCCGTCCCAGACATGCGGCGGCAGGGCCTGTGCGCTATTTTCACCGGACAGGGCCAGCCAGCAGAACGCCGCCTCCAATGCGCCTGCCGCGCCGAGGGTGTGGCCGGTCATCGGCTTGGTCGACGAGCAGGGCACGCCCGCCGGGAACAGGCCGGCCACTGCGTGGCTTTCCATGGCGTCGTTATGCTGCGTGGCGGTGCCATGCAGGTTCAGGTAGTCGATCTGGCTGGCGTCCAGGCCGGCGCAGCGCAGGGCTTTTTCCATGGCCTGGCGGGCACCCCGGCCGCTGGGTTCCGGCGCAGAGATGTGATGCGCATCGGAACTGGCGCCGTCGCCGAGCAGGGCAATCGAGTGCCCATCCGACGGGGTCTTGCTCATGAGAAACAGCACCGCCGCTTCGCCGATGTTGATGCCGCTGCGGTTCACCGAGAACGGATTGCAGCGCTCGCCGGAGACCGCTTCCAATGCTGAAAAGCCGTTGAGGGTCAGCTTGCACAAGCTGTCCACACCACCGCAAAGCACCGCGTCACACAATCCCAGGTCGAGCAGGCGGCGAGCGCTCATCAGGGCCCGAGCGCTGGAGGTGCAAGCGGTCGAGATCACGTAGGACGGGCCGCTCAGGCCAAGCCAGTCGGAGAGGAAGTTGGCTGGCGCGCTGAGTTCCTGCTGCTGGTAGTCGTAACCTTCGGGGAATCGTTGCTCGCGCAGATAGTGGGCAATGCCCTGGCTGGCCTCGTCGATGCCCGAAGTGCTTGTCCCCAGCACGATGCCGATGCGCGCACGACCGTAAGCCTGAATGGCCTGATCGATCTCGGGACGAATCTGCAACCCTGCTTCGAGTAGCAGCTGATTGTTGCGGCTGCGTTGCGCCGCCATGGATTCAGGAATAAGGGCGAGTTCACCGGTTACGCAAGCGACCGGCAACGCTCGCTCGGCCACCCAACCGGCTTCGATGCGCACGCCTGAGCAGTCGCCGGCAAACAGGTTGCGGGCAACGTTCCGTTTGCCTCGGCCCAGGGCGCAAATCACGCCCAAGGCGTTCAAATAAGCGGTCATCGTGCGCTCTCGCTCAACGGTGTAATGCGGTAATGCGGACCCTGCGGCAGGCTCAGTTGAAAATCCAGCGGTTGCGTGTAGCGCACCTGCCAGCGGGTATCGAGCGTTCGTCCAGCGTCTTGCTGCCGGGCGGCCGGGTAACGGCCGGCCAGTTCCGCCTCGGGGGTCAGGGCAAACAGCAGGGCGGCGAACAATTCCCGGGCTTCGGCATTGGGCGGCAGCAGGCCGTCGGCTTGCCATTGGCTGCCGACCAGGCGCTGGCGAGCGACGGGAATGCCCAGCGGATCCATCATCGACCAGCGGATGCCGGCGCTTTCGCGCTGGATCACCAGCAGCCAGTCCTGGCGCTGGCCGTCCAGTTGCCGTTCGATGTGCAATTGCAGCGGCAGCGCCAGGGTCGGCATGCGCTCGGGCAGTGGTGCCTGGCTGGCGCAGGCGCTGAGCAGCAAGAGTAAACCTGCAAGCAGACCACGGATCATCCGTCGCCCCCTTCGAGCGGCTTGCGGGCCACTACGTTGACCAGGGTTTCCTCGCGCTCGCCAAACGGCCTGGGCCGGCGCAGGCCCCAGCGTTCCAGCAGGCCGAAGTCCTTGGCGCGGCTCCACCACAGGTACGGATAGGAGACGTTGCAGTCTTCGAAGCGGAACCCTTGATTGGCGATCATCGCCAGGTATTGCGCGGCGCTTTTCTGCACCTGCATCGGGTGGCGGAACAGCCAGCGGATCACCCAGGTATCGATGTAGGCCTTGGTGGATTCGGCGAACAGCAGGTAGCCGCCGGGCTTGAGCACGCGATAGAACTCGGCGAGGGCTTTTTCCTGTTCCACCAGGTGATGGAAGGTCTGGTGGCAGAACAGCAAATCGACGCTGGCATCGGGCACCACCAATGTCGCGCAGTCGCTGCCGATCAGCTCCACGGCCATGCCTTGGCGAGCCGCTTCCGCGGCGCTCAGGTTCAGGCTGTGCGGGTCGGCGTCGACGCCAATCAGGCGTTGCGGTGCGAACTCCTGACGCAGGTACCGAAACGATTTGCCCTGGCCGCAACCGGCATCGAGCAGCACCGGATTTGCCGGCGGCGCGGAGCTGAACAGGCTGCGCAAATCGTCGATGGCCACGCGCAGCACATGGTGCTGCCAGGTGTGGCTGCGCAGGAACCACAAACCGAAGCGGGTTTCTTCGACGTAGTTATCGCTCAGGTAGCTCATGGTTGCTTGCTCATGGCGCCGGGCTCGCGCAGATTTCCGAGAGCATGCGCAGGCGTCGCTTGGGTTCGCTGACGAACGGGTTGCGCTGGTCCCAGGCATAGCCGGCGAGGATTGCGCTGATCATGCGGCGGATGTCGGCAGAGCCTTCGCTGTAGAAAATCACGTCCTGGAAAGTGCCGGCGTACCAGCCCTCGACGTAGCAGCGGAAGGTATCGACGCCGCGCTTGAGCGGTTCGGCGAACTCGCTCTGCCAATCCACCTGTTCACCTTGCAACTGGCGATGCAGCACGCCGGCGGCCATGCTTGCCGAGCGCATGGCGATGGTCACGCCGGAAGAAAACACCGGGTCGAGGAATTCCGCGGCGTTGCCCAGCAGGGCGAAGCCAGGGCCATGCAGGGTCTTGACGTTGGCCGAGTAGCCGCCGATGGTCCGTGCCGGCGTGTCCCAGATGGCCTTGCCCAGTACGCCGGCCAGGCTTGGGGTTTCGTTGATGAAGCCGCGCAGGCCGGCATCGAGGTCGTCGGTGCGGCCTGCGAAGTGCTCCGCCGCGGCGACCACGCCGACCGAGCAACGACCGTCGCTGAACGGAATGGTCCAGAACCACACATCACGCTGGGTCGGATGCGTGGTGATGAGGATTTTCTCCCGATCGAATGCCGGGCTGTCGATGCGGTCCTCGATGTGGGTGAACACCGCTTGGCGCAGCGGGAAGTTCGACGGTGCCTCAAGGTCCAGCAGACGCGGCAGGACCCGGCCGTAGCCGCTGGCGTCGAGGACGAAATCAGCCTCGACGCGGTACTCGCTGCCGTCTTCGCGCTGCACCCCCAGTTGCGGTTTGACCAGGCTGAAATCGGCGCTGACGATGGCCTGGCCGTAGCGGATTTCCACACCTTGCAGCGCCGCTTGATCAGCCAGCAACTTGTCGAAGTCGGCGCGCTGGACCTGGAACGTGGTGGGCTTGCCTTCGCTGAAGGTGTCGCCGAAATCGAAGGCGCTGTAGCGCTCGCCCCAGGCGAATGCCGCGCCATTCTTGCGCTGGAACCCGGCGGCGTTGACCGCCTCGAGCATGCCGGCTTCTTCGACGAAATCCAGGCAATGGGACAGCAGGCTTTCGCCAATGGAGAACCTGGGGAAATGCTGGCGCTCGATGACCAGCACATCGTGGCCCTTGCGCTTGAGCAGTGCGGCGGCGATGGCGCCGGAAGGGCCTGCGCCGATGATGACGACCTGTCGACGTTCCATTTCAACTGTTGGCACTGGGGCTCCTCGCCTGGACGGCAATCGAGGGAATACGGTGAAAGCCGGCCAGGGCCGGCAACAATGTGGCGAACAACCCCATCAGCATCAGCGCGAAATACAGCGCCGGGCTGATGAGTTGTTGTTGCAGCAGCAGATTGAGGAAGACGATTTCACTCAAGCCGCGGATATTCAGCAGGATGCTTTCCCGAAAGCGGCTGGCACCGGCGAACGAGGCTCCGGCCCAACCCAGCCCCAGCCAGTTGCCCAGCAGTTTGCTGGCAATCGGCAACAGCAGCAACGCCGCCAGCTGGACCCAGCCGAGGCTGTCCAGGGCGCTGTGCACATTGATCTGGACAATGCCGAACGTCAGGATCAAGGGGATGGCCAGGTAGGTCTGCAACCTGTGCATCCACGCAGCGCCGAGCGGCAATACCAGCGGCACTTTGAGCGCCGCCATGCACAGCAGGTAGCCGATGCCGGTGATCAGCGCGTTGAGCCGGTAATGTTCGGCCGCCACCAGCAGGGCAAAGAACAGGCCACTGTGCAGCAAGGGTTGGCGCAGGCCCGCCAGGCGCAGCAGCAACGGCACACCGGCGGCGGCCAGCGGCAGCAGCAGGCTGGCCAGGTGCAGGCTGCCCTGGGCGAGGGCGAACAGGCTCCAGCAGATCAGGTCGATCAGGATCGCGGTCTGCACCAGACGGCGGGTCGCGTCGGGCGGGTAGGCGATGTGGCGCAGATACAGATACAGCACGGGTATCGCCGTGATCGCGAACAGCAACCCCACCGCCAGCGAGCTGATCCACGGCTGCGGCGGCAGCAGCCAGAACGCGGTCGCCAGGCCGCAGGCAAACGGCACGCCGAAGCTCGGCAGGGCGATTTTCACGCTCTGGCGGTCCAGGCGCAGGTCGATCACATCGCTGAGGATGTGCCCGAGCAAGAGGGCGAACGCCAGGCTGTAGAGGTTCTTCAACCACACCGGCGAAACCAGTTGCGCACCGCTGAGGTGCCAGCCCGGTTCGACCCAGAAATACATCAGCAAGGGCAGGCCGAACGTCGCCAGCAGCAACTGGCTGACGATCGGAATCAGTCCGCAGCGTCGCCCGGCCACCGTCGCTACCGCAAACAGCGCCAGGGCCATCAACCAGAACAGCAGGGTCATCATTCCACCGGCTCCGTAGCGGCATTCGCATGGGCCTGCTGCCCGGCCCACGGCGCCAGCATGAAGCTGAACGCCAGCCCCAGGCTCACCGCAAGACCGAAGTTGCTCACGGCCGGTGTGCTGGACAACGCCAGCAGGCCGAACGACAGCCAGGTGGTGGTCGCCGCCAGCAGCGTGCCGAGCAGGCTCACGGCGGCCCCACCGATCTGTTCACGCATGAGGATGGCGTAGTCGACCCCGATGGCCGTCACCAGCAACAGGCCGAACAGACTGAACAGCGTCAACGGTTGCCCCAGCCAGCCGAGGCTCGCCAGGCTGCACAGCGCGGCCAACAGCGGCAGGGCGACGACGCGCAAGGCCCCGCCGACGCCGAACGGCCAGATCAGCACCAGCACGATCAGCACGCAGGAGGCCAGCTTCAGTTCGGCGGCGCTGACCTGTGTGGCGGCGAAGACGCGGTTGAGGTCGCCGAGGCGATCCACCAAATGCACGCCGGGCAGATCCACCGCCTGCACACGGAGCAACGCGGCATCGTTCAAGCCTTGCAGGCTGACCACCGCCGCCACGCCTTGGCCTGTCGGGCCGAGCCAGAGCATGCGGTAGGGTTGGGCCAGCGGCCCGCTCAGTGCGGCATCGATGTCGGCGGTTGGCAAGGCTTGCAACTGCTTCAACTCCGCTTGCAGCGCGGCGAGCGGCACGCCCAGGTCCAGCAGCGGTTGCCAGAACGCCGGCAACCGCGCCAGGGCCGCGCGGAGTTTTTCCTGTTCGGCAGGTGGGCTGACCAGCTGATTGAGGGACAGGTAGCCCTGGAGTTTTTCCAGGCCGATCAGTTGGTCGAGCCGTTCGTTGAGGGCGGTCTGGCGTTCGAGCAGCTGTGCTTGATCATCGGCACGGATCAGGAAGAACTGGCTGGTCGGCTGGAAACCGGTGATGCGCGCGACATCGCGGGCTTCGTCGGTCAGGTGCTGGGGCGTGCCGATCCACTGGCGGATGTCGTTCTTGCTGGTCAGTTGCCACAGTCCGCCACCACAGAAGGCCAGCAACAAGGCCAGCAGAATCGGCGTGCGCACCCGCGCCAGCAACGTTTCGCGGCACCTGAGCAGGTTATCGCAGAGGCGTAGCGGCCATAACGCGGGGCGCAGGTCGGCGTGCTTGAGCAGGGCCGGCAACAGGCAGACCGCTGACAGATAGGCGCCGACCAGGCCGGCGGCAGAGAAGATGGCAATCTGGGTCAGGGCCGGGAAGGGCGTCCAGGCCAGCGCCAGATAGCCGATGCAAGTGGTTGCCAGGCTCAGGCTCAGGCCCGGCAGGGTCAGGCGCAGGGCCGGCCAGCTGCGCCACGGCTTGAGGCTCCAGCTTTTGGACAGGTAGTGCAGCGGGTAATCCACCGCCACGCCGATCAGGCTCGAACCCAGGACCAGGGTCATCACATGCATGCGCCCGAACAGCGCCACGCACGCCACCGCACCGAACAATATGCCGACCAGCACCGGCACGAACGCCAGCCATACGGCAAAGCGTCGGAACGCCAGCAACAGCAACACCAGGATGCCGACCGTCGCGCCGCCGCCGACCCAGGTGATCTCGCGTGAAGCCTGTCGCTGACCACTGGCGGCATACAACAGGCCGCTGGCCGCCAGCAGTTGGCCCTGGGCCTGGCTGGCTTGATCACGGCTGAGTTGCAGCAGATCGGCGACTTGCAGCGGCAGGTGCATGTCGAAGGCATTGCCCTGGGTACGCGCCCGCAGCATTACCCAATGTTTGCCGTCGGCTTCGGCGACCAGCGCGCCGCTGCCCACGTCCAGTTGTATGGCGCCGCGTTGTGGCTGGCTGTTCTGGATGCGCCCGGTCAGGCCGAGCCAGTCGTCCTGGCTGGGCACCAGGCTGAAGCCGCTGAACGGGTCGAACAGGGCCTGTACCCGCTGCTGGATAAATGCCTGGGGCTGCTCGATCAACTGGTGCCGGTCGACCGCCGAGAGCATCGCCAAGCGGCCATCCAGCAACTGCGAACGAAGCGCCGGCAAGTCGGCCTGGAGCGTCCATTGGACCTTGTCGAACAGCCCGCTGGCCTGCCATTGCTCACCGAGGGCTTGCGCCAGGGCGATGGCCTGCTGGCGATCGGCGTGGCCGACCAGCATCAGGACCTCGCGATTGAGCGGTTCCTGCATGCGTTGTTCAGCGACAAGCTCCAAGGCGTCCGGAGATGTACCCGGGACCAGTTCCATGAGGTTGGCCGACAGCGGCGCACCGTTGCGCCATTGCCAACCGGCGAGCGCGAGCACTGCCAGCAGCAGGATCAGGAACAGCCGTGGCAGCGTGCGTTCACTCGGCAAAGTCATGTTGCTCCGCTTCGCTCAAGGGTTGCGCGCCGGTAGCGTCCTGCATCTGCAGTAAAGTGCTGTCACCCTGGGTTTCCAGCAGTTCGATGCGCTGGACCAGTTCGCCGCCGTCGATATTGATCTGCTTGAAGACCTGTTTGAGCAGCACCGAGCGTGGGGTCAGGGTGAGTTTCCACTGCTGCGGCTGGCCCGCGAGGCTCAGCTCGAAATCCCGCTGCAAGCCGCTGCTGTCGCCCTGCAATACCGCCAGGAACAGGCGGTTCTGCTCGGCGCCGGCGCTCTTGTTCGGCAGCATCTGCCAGGCGTTGCCGTCGCGCCGGGCGATGCCTTTGGCCGTGATGCGGTAGTCCTGTTGCAGCGGGGTTTGCAGCAACCACAGCAGGCCGTGGTTTTTCGCCAGCACGAAACGGCCCTTGCTGATCAGCGGCTGGGGCAGGGCGCGCAGATGTTTTTCCTGGATGAACTGGCCGTGGATCACCTCCGGGCGGGCCAGTTGCTCGCTCAATTGCTGCAGGTCGAACGCCTGGGCCAGCGGCGCCAAGCCACACAGCAGCAGCCAGATGAACAGGCGTTTCATGGCAGTTTCCTCTCGACGGCTTCGACAAATACCCGCGGCGAGGCCAGCAGCATTTCACGGCTGGCCATGTCCACGGCCACCTGCACCGAACTCGCCCGGGTCAGGCGTTCGCCGGTGGCGGCGTCGCTGATCAGGTAGTTGATCTTCAGCCGGTTTTCCCACTCCACCAGGCTGGCGCGTACGGTCAGGGTCTGGCCGAACACCGCGCTGCGTACATAGCGTAACTGCAAGTCGATGATCGGCCAGGCATGGCCGGATTCGAGCATGTCGTTGTAGTTGTGGCCGATCAGGTCGAGCAAGGCGCAGCGGGCCACTTCGAGGTATTTGACGTAGTGGCCGTGCCAGACCACGTTCATCGAGTCGACGTCGAAAAACGGCACCACGATCCGGGTGTCAACGTGCAGAACGCCCTGGCTACGCATGCAGCCTCCAGTGTTGCTCGGCGATGCGTTGCAGGCACAGGCGTAATTCGCCTTCCAGGGCGCGGTCTTCGATGACCGGCGGGAAGTCTTCGGCCAGTTGTTGGTGCATGGCGGCCAGCGCCGGCGGTAAAGGTCGCGCATCGTCGGCGCGACTGCGTAGCCACACGCCTTGGTTGGCCGCCAGCAAGGTCGCGGCAGCGACCTGTTCGGTCAGCTCCAGCACACGGATCGCGTCCCGGGCGGCGATGGTGCCCATGCTCACCTTGTCCTGGTTGTGGCATTCGGTGGAGCGCGAGAACACGCTGGCCGGCATGGTGTTCTTCAAGGCTTCCGCGGTCCAGGCGCTGGTGCCGATCTGCACGGCCTTGAAGCCATGGTTGAGCATCGCCCGCTCGGCGCTGGCGCCGGACAGGTTGCTCGGCAGGCCATGGTTGTAGCGCTCGTCCACCAGCAGTGCGAGCTGGCGGTCGAGCAGGTCGGCGACGTTGGCCACCAGGTTTTTCAGACTGTCCATGGCAAAGGCGATGTGCCCGCCGTAGAAATGCCCGCCATGCAGCACGCGCTCGGCTTCGGCGTCGATGATCGGGTTGTCGTTGGCGCTGTTGAGCTCGGTTTCGATGAACGAACGCAGCCAGCCCAGGCTGTCCGCCAGCACACCTAATACGTGGGGCGCGCAGCGCAGGGAGTAGCGATCCTGCAGGCGATGCAGCGGTGCGGTGGGCGCGTCGATGGCCAGGTCCTTGCGCAGCCACGCGGCGACCTGCATCTGGCCCGGGTGTGGCTTGGCGGCGAACAGGCGCTCGTCGAAGTGCTCCGGGTTGCCTTGCAGGGCGACGACATTCAGCGCGGTAATGCGGGTCGCCAGTTGCAACAGATAATCGGCGCGGGCGAAGGCCAGGCAGGCGAGGCCGGTCATCACCGCGGTGCCGTTCATCAGCGCCAAGGCTTCCTTGGGCCGCAGCACCAGCGGCGTCCAGCCCAGTTCGCGGTGCACGTCTGCAGCCAGCCGGCGCTCGCCACGGAACAGCACTTCGCGCTCGCCGGACAGCGTGGCGGCGACGTAGGACAGCGGCGTCAGGTCGCCACTGGCGCCCACCGAACCTTCTTCCGGAATCAGCGGCAGAATGTCGTGTTCGAGGAACGCCTGGAGCCGTTCCAGCAGCTCCACTCGCACCCCTGACACGCCGTGGCACAACGACTGCAAACGCGCGGCCAGCACGGCGCGGGTAGCCTGGGCATCGAGCAGCTTGCCCAGCCCGCAGCCGTGGAAGGTGTACAAGTGCCGCGGCAAGGCTTCGACATGGTGCAACGGCACGGCCACCACGCAAGAGTCGCCGTAGCCGGTGGTGACGCCATAGATGACGCCTTCCTTGTCCAGCAACGAGTCGAGAAATTGCGCACCCTTGGCGATGCGCTGGCGGAACGTCGGGTCAGCCTGCAATTGCGTCGGCGCCTGACGGTTGGCCAGGGCCTGCACGTCTTCGATGCGCAAGGCGTGTTCGCCGAAGGTTACCGGCTCAGGAATGGGCTTGGTCATCGGTCTTCCAGAAAGGGTAGAAGTTGAACCACTGTTGTGGCGCCTGGAGGCAATATTGCGCCAGGCGGGCGGCGTACAGGCCGGCCCAATGGGCGATCACCTGTTCGCGCTCGTTGCGTTTCCAAACCACGGCATCGGCGAACGGTTCGAGGGTGACGCGATAACGGCCCTCGTGCTTGAGGCACATCAGCAGGTTGACCGGGCATTTCAACAGGCCGGCCAGCAGCCAGGGGCCTTGCGGGAACGCGGCCGGGTGCCCCATGAAATCCACCGTCACGCTGCGCCCGCCATGCAGCGGCACGCGGTCGCCGGCGATCGCCAGCCATTCGCCGCGCTCCAGGCGCTCGCTCAGTTGCAGCATGATCAGCGGGTCCAGCTCGCTGACCTGGATCAACCGCAGGTGCGTGGCGCCGGCTTCGCCGAGCAAGCGATTGAACTGCTCGGCGTGCTTGGTGTGCACCAGCACGTTCATGGTGACTTTCTCGCCCAGTTCGGCCAGGGCCCGGCACATTTCCAGATTGCCCAGGTGCGCGCCCACCAGCATTTGCCCACGGCTGTCACGCAGATGATTGCGCAGCAGCGCCGGGTCGACGATTTCGATCTGCTCGATGCTCAGTTTGCCGTTCCAGACGTCGAGTTTATCCAGCAGTGAATCGGCAAAAGCCATGAACTGCCCGAACACTCGCCGGTGCGTTGGGCGCAACTCGGGCTGATGGCTCCAGTCGGCGAGCCGCTGCTGGTATTGCCACGCCGCCTGCCGGGCGCTGCGCCCGCAAACGAAGAAATACAAGACGATGCCGTACAGCACCGGCGTGAGCAGCCTGCGGCCAAGGACCTTCGCAGCCAACGCGGTGAGTTTCATCAACCAGAAACTGCCGCGCTCCTGGCGGTCTGCCCAATGCTGTTGGTCTGTGCTCATGCTCGCCACCGTCGCCAGAGGATCACCGGCAAGCGCACCAGCATGCCGAAGAACAACCGAGTGTGCATGCGCGAAATCAGCACGTTGTCGTGGAACAGGCGAAAGTGCGAAACCCCGTCCAAAGGATAATGCACGCGGGTGCGCAACCAGTGCATCGGCTGGTTGCGCCAGGACAGGCGCACCAGGATGTCCGAATCGAAGTCCATGCGCTTGCCGATGTTCGCCGAGTCGATCAGCGCCAGGGTGGGGGCCAGGGGATAGACCCGGAAGCCACACATCGAATCGCGGATCTGCAGGGACAGGCTGTTGATCCAGACCATCACGTGAGTCAGGTAGCGTGCGTACAGGCGCCCCTTCGGCACGCTGGCGTCGTACAGCGGATAGCCGCAGATCAGCGCGTCCGGGTGGGCGCGGGATTGCTCGATGAAGGTACGCACGTCGCCAAGGTCGTGTTGCCCATCGGCGTCGACCTGCAAGGCGTGGCTGAAGCCCAGCCGCGAAGCCTCTCGCAGGCCGGTCATCACCGCGCCGCCCTTGCCCTGGTTGACCGCCAGCCGGACCAGGTGAACCCGCTCGTGCCCGGCCAGTTGCTCCAGCACCGCCGCGCAGGCCGGGCTGCTGGCATCGTCCACCAGCACGCAGGGCAAACCGTTGCCGAGCAACGTCTGGACCACCGTCGCGATGGCGGTTTCGTGGTTGTAGACCGGGATGACGGCGCAGGGGTTATGCATGCGGTATGTCTCCCAACACAATCCGCCCACTGGAGCACGCCGCGGTGTCGTTGCGATAGGCGAAATACAACTTGCCGCGCTCGCGATCGAAGCGCAGGTGCAGTTGGATTTCATCGCCGGGGCGCACCAGTTGCTGGAATTTCAGCACTTCCATGCCGACGAATCGCGGCGGCAGGTCCATCCGTTGGCGGCCCAGGTGCAAGGCCCAGTCCACCTGCACCACGCCGGGCAGGACCGGCGCGGTGGGAAAGTGACCGCTGAAGTACGCCAGGTCTGGCGGCACGGCCAGGCGCAGGTTCCATTCGCCGTCGGCCTCGCCTTGGTCGAGCACTTCTGGCGCCTTGGGACGTGGCGCTATCAGCAGGGCTTCGACCTCGGTCTGGGCCAGTTTGCCCTGGGCGTTGAACGGCAGTTGCCGCAGCCAGCGCCAGCGTCGTGGCAGGGCCAGGGTTTCGCAATGTCCGCTCAGGTGCTGGCGCAGGGCCTCGGTCAAGGCCCGTCGGCCCAGGTTGCGCAAGGCATGCAGGCCGGTTTCACTGAGCACCAGCAGAGCACCGAGGGAGGCACGATTTTCCTGGACCACCCCCAGTCGTGCTTCGCTGACCCAGTCGTGGGCCGTCAGCGCCTGCTCCAGCATCGGCAGCGAGATACGTTTTTCTTCAAGCTTGACGATGCGATCCAGGCGGCCGAGCAATTCGAAGCGCCCGTCCTCAGTGATACGCGCCGCGTCGGCGCTGTGCTCGACATGGCCGCTTGGGAGATACGGCGAAGCAATCAGCAGGGCGCCGTCACTGTCCTGGCCCAGTTCGACGCCGGCAAAGGGTTGCCAGAGGTCGCCGCCCTGACGCCAGGCGATACCGCCGGTTTCCGAGCTGCCGAACACTTCCGTCGGCCATTGTCCCAGGCGTTGCTGAAGGCTGCGGGCTGCTTCGGCCGGCAGCGCGCCGCCGGAGGAGAACACCCGGCGCACGCTGCTCAAGGCCGGCCAATCGAGGTTGTCGCCCATGCGCTTGAGCAGCGCCGGGCTGGCGACCCAGGCAAATTGCGGATGATCGCGACTGGCGCGCTGCAGATCTTCGGGGAAAGCCAACTGTCGCCGCACGAAGCTGCGTCCGGCGCATAACGGCCACAGCACCCGGAACAGCAGACCGTAGATATGCTGGGTAGCGACGCTGCCGATCATGCAGGCCTGCGGACCGAGGTCGGCGCCCCACAATTGCTCCAGCGCCTGGACTTCATTGCCCAGCTGGCGCAGGGTTTTCTCGATGCGCTTGGGCTCGCCACTCGAGCCGGAGGTGCACAGGGTCAACCAGCACTGATCGAGGTCCAGTTCGGCGGCCTCCAGCGGCGCCTGGCTGATCTCGTCGGGCCGGGCGTCTACGGGCAAGTCGGTCAGCCACAAGTCGACGTCGGCCGACCAGCGCTGGCGCGTCTGCGCTTGCAAGTCAGCGGGCAGCAGCACATGCGCCCCGGCGCGCCAGGCGCCGAGCAAAGCTACCGCGAGGTCGGCGGCATCTTCGAAGTGCACGGCCACGCGGCGGATGTCCCGGGCCTGCAGGCTAGCGGCCAGGCACAGCGCGGCGTCGCGCAGTTGCGCGTGATTCAACGCCGGGTCGACTGCAACCACGCGCTCCGGCTGGGCCTCGAGCAGCATCTGCTCAAGCGTAATCCAATTCATGGGCGGCCTCTTACCCGTTGTCGTATGAGCCATTCAATGGCAAACATCAGGCCCATCAGTCCGTAGGAAATCAGGCCGGTGTACAACATCCACCAGCTCAGCGGCGCCCAGAGGGTCAGGGCGGCGGCGAGCACACCGTTACACAAGAAAAACACACTCCAGGCCACTGTTACCCGGCGGGTGTAAACCATCGCTTTGGCCGGCAACTGCGGTTCGCGCAGGCGGGCCAGGCGTTCAACCACCGGCGGGCCATATTTCAGGCTCAGGGTGAACAGGCCGAGCATGAACGCGCTGATCAGCACCGGATACCAGCGCAGCAGGAGCGGGCTGTCGAACACCGCGAGCAATACACAAAAGGTAATCGCCGAGGCCGCCATCCAGCGATTGCCGGGGTTGCCTTTGCCGAGCAACGCCCGGGCCAGCCACAGGCCACCCAATAACAGCCCGAACTGCCATGGAGCAAAGTGCTCCATGCCGAAATACACCGCGAAGGGGTACAGCAGGCCCGCCAGCAGCAGGCCGAGGCCAATCAGCCGGCTCATGCGGCTGGTTGGACCAGTCGATAGACCGCCTCGACCACGTCATTGACGGTACGCACCGACTTGAATTCCTCGGCGGCAATCTTCTTGCCGGTCTGGCGCTTGATGTGGTCGATCAGGTCGACCGCATCGATGCTGTCGATTTCCAGATCCTGGTACAGGTTGGCTTCCAGCGTCACGCGCTCGGGCTCCAGCTCGAAGAGCTCAACCAGGGCCGCACGCAGAATGTTGAAAATGTCGTCGCGAGTTTGCATGGTCCGGTCTCAGGGGCGTTTTGCAGTGACGAAGGCCGCAAGGCTTGCCACGTTGCTGAAATGGTTACGGGTGTCCTTGGCGTCGGCGTCGATCTTGATGCCGTACTGCTTCTGAATCGCCAGGCCGAGCTCCAGGGCATCCACCGAATCCAGGCCCAGGCCTTCGCCGAAGAGGGTCTGGTGGTCGCCGATGTCGTCGACGCCGATGTCTTCCAGGCCAAGGGCGTCGATGATCAGCTGTTTGATGTCACGGTGCAGATCGCTCATCTTCGGCGAGCTCCTTGATGTAATAGTGATGCAGAAAATCGTTGAGCCGGCGCGAAGCCTGCGGCGGGGGGCCAAGCGCGATAAAGGCCTGTGGATCTATATCGGCCCCTACGCGAAAACTGAAGTGCACGCGCCGTTGGGGGATGCGATACCAGGGTTCGGCCTTGGTCAGGGTGGTGGGGTTGACCTTGATCGTTACCGGGGTAAGGACCTTCGCGCCCCGCAGGGCGATGGCCGCGGCCCCGCGATGAAAGGCCGGCGCCTGGCCTGGCTGGGTGCGGGTACCTTCGGGAAAGACGATCAGGCATTGGCCGTCCTGCAGCGCGTCGCTGGCGGCATCGAGCATGTCCATGCTGCCATCGTTGCTGATGTACTGCGTCGAGCGCAGCGGGCCACGGGTGAAGGGATTGGTCCAGAGACTCTGCTTGACCACGCAGTTGGCGTCGCGCACCAGCCCGATCAGGAACACCACGTCGATCAGCGAGGGGTGGTTGGCGATGATCATCTGCCCGGGCCGGCCGAGTTTCTCCGCGCCGTCGATCTGATAGGTGAGCACGCCGGTACGGGCCATGAAGCGGATGAAGGACCAGAACAGGCGCCCGACCGTGCGCCGGGCGCGTTGTCGGTGGGTTGCGGGATCGCCGGGCAATGCATTGAGCAACGGGAACACCACCAATCGCAGGCACAGTCCGCCCAGCCCGAAGAGGGCGAAGCTTGCAGCGGTCGCGAGCAGGCGCCAGTAATAGGCGTCGCGATGTTTACCGGTCACCGGTTGCGTTGCCAGGTCCATAGACGATTCTTCCAGGCATGTTGGCAGGTGATGTTGTCATCCAGCAGCTTACGCAGCAGATCCAGGGCATGGGGCCAGTCGCTGCCGGGCACCGGCGCTGACGGAGTGGATAATTCAAGTTGCCAGTCGTCGCCCGGGGTCAGCAGGAGCCCCAGCGCATAGGGAAACGGCACGTCGTTGACCCACGGCGCGTACACCTGCGGCGGTTGCTCTTCGGTGATCACCAGCAGTACCGCTGGCGCACCCTCGTTCAATAACGCGGCGGCTTCGAGCATGCCGTGCTCCAAGCCGTCGCCCGTGGCGGCCAGGGCAGTCATCTCGCTGGTTTCGCCACGCATGATCGACCACAGGCCAATGACCGCATTGTGCACCGACAGGCTGAACTGCGTCGGTGACAAGGGCTGGTCGGCTGCCAGGTCTTTGAGAATCTCAAACGTGCGCGGGGTTTCGCCGTGACGGGAAATAAAGACCAACGGCAGGTCCGGTCGACCCTCGGCCAGCGGCCAGGCGACGCTGAACGCCATGCGTGCCAGGCGGCTGAGTCGGCGGCGCTGCATGGCGGGCAGGAACGACACGTCAGGGGCCGCATCGCTGGCGGGCGGCACGACCGGTTGTCGGTTCCATGCCTGCCAATCGTCCACGCTTTCGAGCCCAGTGGCCCAGGCGCGCCATTGGGCGATGTTGAAATTGATCACAGACTCATCCCACCCCTGCGGGCTTTTTCTTGTCACGGTTCAGTGCTTGACCCGCGTCCAACCCTGCATGGCCTTGCGACCCAAGTGGCGCGCATTATCCCGGTGCGGTTGGCTTGTAGCAAATGTTGGTTACATTTTGTCCAGAGAAATCCGTCGGCTGGTCAGGCTCGGCTCGGGCATGCCCATTGCGGTTGTGGAGACGTTGCATGTCGGACACTTCCGCCACTTTGCGGGTTAGTTGACGCTCGGTTGTCCGAAAAAGCCACCGACACTGTAATCCGTCCATGACGAAGGTAGCGAAGCGGCATCCCGGCCTACTACACTCGGGAATCTTTGATACACGGAGGTTTTGTCATGCGGCGTGTGGTGTTCAATCAGAAAGGTGGCGTGGGCAAGTCGAGCATCGCCTGCAATCTGGCGGCGGTCAGCGCCAGCGAGGGTTATCGCACGCTGTTGGTGGACCTGGATGCCCAGGCCAACTCCACTCAGTACCTGACTGGCCTGACCGGCGAGGACATTCCCATGGGAATCGCCGACTTCTTCAAGCAGACCCTGTCGTCGGGGCCTTTCTCGAAGAAGAACAAGGTCGATATCTACGAGACGCCCTTCGACAACCTGCACGTCATTACTGCCACGGCAGAACTGACGGACCTGCAGCCCAAGCTTGAGGCGAAACACAAGATCAACAAGCTGCGCAAACTGCTCGAAGAGCTGGACGAAGATTACGACCGGATCTACCTGGATACGCCGCCAGCCCTCAACTTCTATGCAGTTTCGGCGTTGATCGCGGCTGATCGGGTACTGATTCCTTTCGATTGCGACAGTTTTTCACGCCAGGCGCTGTATGGCCTGATGGCGGAAATCGAAGAGCTGAAGGACGACCATAACGAAGGCCTGGAAGTCGAAGGCATCGTCGTCAACCAGTTCCAGGCCCGCGCCAGCCTGCCGCAGCAGATCCTCGACGAATTGATTGCCGAGGGTTTGCCGGTACTGCCGGTATACCTGAGCAGTTCGGTGCGCATGCGGGAGTCGCACCAGGCGAGCCTGCCGCTGATCCACCTGGACCCGCGGCATAAGCTGACCCAGCAGTTCGTGGAGTTGCATAATCTGCTGGAGAACGCCGACTGACTGGCTTGTACAAGTCCACTGTGGG
>NZ_JBHFJB010000019.1:0-893 GCF_057334555.1 Pseudomonas sp. AGC41 | reverse complement strand
CCAGCGGCTCACGCGGCTCCGTTCACCGCTGACCGACAACCCCGTTCTTTAACAACCGGACAACACCGGCATTGGCTCGATCGCACCAATACCTATGCCAACTTTAAAACCCGCGACGCCGAAGGCCGCCTGCTCAGCCACACCGACGCCCTGCGCCAACGCACCACCTGGCACTACAACGAAGCCGGGCTGATCCAACAACGCCAGGACGCCAAGGACACCACCCTCGACTACCGCTGGGACCGCCTCGGCCAACTAGTCGAACTGCGCAACGAAAACAACAGCAGCGCCCGCTTCAAATACGACCCCGCCGGGCGCCTGCTCAAGGAAACCGGCTTCGACCAGCAAACCACCCACTACCTCTACGACCACGGCAGCAATCAACCGACGCGCCGCCTCGATGGCGATCGCGTCAACGAGTTTGAGTACGACCCGATGGGCCGCCTGATCGCCCGTCATGCCGGGCACAAGGACGGTCTGGAGTGGCAGACCGAAACCTTCGCCTATGACGGCAACGGGAATTTGCTGCTCGCCGAAAACGCCGCCTGCAAACTGCAATGGTTCTACGACCGCGCGGGCAACAACACCCGCGAGCATCAATACCTGCGCTACCTGCAGGAACCGCATGTGGCGGTGTGGAAGCATGAATATGACGCTCTCAACCAGCGTATCGCCACCACCCGACCGGATGGGCATCGGGTCAGTTGGCTAACGTACGGCAGCGGTCATTTATTGGCGCTAAAAGTCGATGACCAAGAGCTGCTCAGCTACCAACGCGACAACCTGCACCGTGAAATCAGCCGCGACCAAGGCAACGGCCTGCAACAACGACAAGCCTGGACGCCCAACGGTCAGTTGTTGGAGCAAGCCTTGGGAAAACGCGGCGACTCCCA
>NZ_JBHFJB010000018.1:0-3714 GCF_057334555.1 Pseudomonas sp. AGC41 | reverse complement strand
CACACCAACCTGGCCGGGCTGCCGGAACAGCTCACCGATACTGACGGCAATACGGTGTGGCACAGCGAGTACCAGGCCTGGGGCAGAACGCGGGACGAATGGCATGATCGGCAGGCCGGGCGTGAGCAGAACCTGCGGTTTCAAGGCCAGTACCTTGACCGCGAAACCGGGCTGCACTACAACACCTTCAGGTTTTTTGATCCGGATGTGGGGCGGTTTACCCAGCCGGATCCAATTGTATTGGCAGGAGGGTTGAACCTCTATCAATATTCGCCTAACCCGATGGGATGGATTGATCCGCTCGGCCTCGAAACTATTCGCTTACGGCATTACACGAGCAATCAAGGATTAGAGGGAATAAAAAATAGTATGGTAATTAAGGCCGGTGACCAAAATTCCGTATTTGCCACCAAAGCCAAAGGGAAGCCGCTGAGCATGGCCGATGCAGCTAAAAAATTCAAAATAAGACCGCACCACGCCCGAAACCATATTGACTTCGATATAAACTCTGGAAGAGTAGAGTTTAGGAAAAACAATTTAGGCGTTGAGGAGTTCAAAATAAAAGGCGACGTCGTGCTAGATAAAAAAACAACCTCTTTCAACAAACGGTGCCCATAAAATGAGCAAAAAATGCAGAATAGGAGTTTCAGAACTTAAAAGTATTCTGACCCATCTAGAAGAAGTGGTGATTACTATTGACAAAATAGGATCTGGATTTGAAGACAAAGAAACCACCGCATTAGCGTTGTTATTATTTTTCAGAGAAAAAGACGTCCTTGACAAACTAGCCGAAACAAGAAAAATCCTCCACCATAGTCTATCCGAAGAATTGGGCGTTGATGCATATGATAAATGGATTGAGAATGATACAACATATTGGAAACCGCCATACGAAAAAAACAAAAATGAAATCATTAAACTTTTAGCCAACCTAGACTAAGACATTTTTTGAAAAAGCCTTCTATTTGCAATGTAGCCGTCCGAGGAGCTTACCCTTGAACTTATTTTTGGATATTGGGTTTTTTCAGATGATCGCTCAGAAGAACCAAGCAAAGAAATGCACTCGGACCCAGGCAAGAACAAATCAGCCTTGATGAGAGTGATAAGCTCCATACCCGAAGGGTTGCTCGAAGACAACTCATCTAACTACAAGAAAGAACTGAGCAAGCCCATTGACTCAAAGCTAGACGGTGTGCGCCAGCCAAACTCAGCATCCGCGAAAGAGTCGATATTTTCAGAACTTTCGACATAACTATTGCCGATCTCCATGACAAAAAAGATCTCATTACGGAACTGAAACGCAGCGGGGTTACCCCGCCAAAAGACTTTCTAGGGCGCTTATGATGAACAAAGAAAAACTATTCGACCTGAAGGAAGCACTCGAAATCTCAGGCTGGTCACTAATAAATGAGAATGAAATGTTCTCTGCTGCAGACGACAGGATAGAGTGGCTACTACTGAATGAGCGGACATCCAACAAAGAAACCTATACATTTCACCTTTTCAACGACCTTGAAAAAAGAACAGAAAAAATATCCGATATACTTTACGTAAGGAGAAGCAAAGATAATATTAAGCTATATTTCAATCAAGACAAAAGTTGCTGGAAGAAGGAACTCAAGAGGTTCGTATACAGCACTATATAACCATAAAGATATTCCCCCCCAAAAAGTTAGAGCGTCACCGCAGAATTTAGTAAGCCCATGAAAAAACTAATAAATTATCAAGACTAAGAACTTTCAAGAGGGGTCGTACTGAGAATCCAAGCATTATAACCTTATGAAGACTTTTTTGATGCATTACTGATCAGCCTCCCGCAGGTAAATACCAAACACAGACCGACACTGACGGCCACACGGTGTGGCACAGCTAGTACCAGGCCTGGGGCGGAACGCGGGACGAATGGCATGATCGGCAGGCCGGGCGTGAGCAGAACCTGCGGTTTCAAGGCCAGTACCTTGACCGCGAAACCGGGCTGCACTACAACACCTTCAGGTTTTTTGATCCGGATGTGGGGCGGTTTACCCAGCCGGATCCGATTGGGCTGGCGGGAGGGCTGAACCTCTGTCAATACGCTCCGAATGCGATTGGGTGGATTGATCCGTTAGGCCTTAGCAATAACCCCATTAGCGGCACCCCATTAGGAGAAGCACTCGAGCCAGTGTCGGCAAGAACAGGAAAGACATATCAAGGTCAACAAATATCAAGATCACGAAAAAGACGAAAGTTGACGAGGTAAAATTTAAACCCGGCGACTACTATTATATGGATGGCATGCACAAGGATCATATAGAAACCTTCTCATCAACAAACTCATCAAAAGGCGTTTTCAATCTTGACGGTAAATACAACGCTGCAAAATCTACTCGCGCCGCAAACCGAATCGGCCCGAGCTGTTAACATCCCGACGGACTTAAATTTATGAATCAGCTAGAAAATGAAATTCTAAAAAACAAAGACGATCTAGTCAAAGGTACATTTTGCTTTGAATTATTTGAGGAGAAGACGTTCAACGCCCCTTTGTTCGATAAATTGATAAGAGACATACAAGCGGCATTGAAGTCCACAGATGTAAAATCTAGCGACAAGCTAAAAGAGTTTATAATTTGGTTCACCATGGGAACTATTCGCTGTGTCATATGCCACAACGACCCTAATGATTTATATAAAATAAGCGACTTCTCCATGGATGCATGGAACGAATCATATGAACCAAAATTAAACAACACGCTCTTGGCGCTAATAAAAACGTAGGCTCGTCTACAACGGAGTTTACCGCAGGCCAAACACCTGGGTGTGCAGTCCGAAACCCTGCGCTTGAGCTACGACCCGCTGAGCCGTCTGATCGAGGAAGTCGGACCACACCTGCAGCGCCAGTATCACTACGACAAGGCCGGGAATTCGGCATAGGAACTCCCAAAACAGGGGAGCTCATTTCAATGATGAGCCAGGCAACCACTATGATTACTGAAATTAAAACTAATAGCAGTGAAAATGCCTTTCAGGACAATGATGTAATTCATCTTGGCAGAGCTGTAAATCCAGATGAATGCAGCCTAACTGCAATTAGCTGGACATCGACAGGGCGTTCATGGCAAACCCAGTTAAACATACTTAAAACTCTGTACACGGGCTTTAAAAGTGCGACTTCAGAGCAAAATATTTGGCTCCTTATGGGATTTTCCTCATGGCAGCCAGATAATCGCATTACCCGTCACAGAAGGTTGTGGGGCGGCTTAAAAGCAAGAGGTGTCGAAATTTTCATGGCAAGGATCATCAAGAGTACCTTATTGAAGGAAGGGAAGGCATTAAATTTTTTGGGGCGATAAATCTGTCCGAGCCATCCCTAACATCTACACTGTCCGCCATATTAAGCGAGCGCGCCTCTTATATTGTAGGCTTACCCAAGAACTGCGATATTGCTACTTTTTTAAATCCAGGATGGGTAGGTAAAATCACTGAAGATATAAATCTTATTTGCAGTATTAGTCATTCAAGCGGCTTTATATTGAAGCCAATTGGCGAATTTGATGATGCAGAGCGCGGGTTTGTGTATTTAGGGCCATCGGATATTGCTCGAAAAATAAATATGTTTAAAAACAACTGATAAACGCAACTTGGTGATGGAAGCACACATCTTAAGACGCCCTCGGCCAACTGCTCAGTGAGACCAATAGCGCCGGCCTGTTGCAGTACGACTACGACGCGCTGGGC
>NZ_JBHFJB010000017.1:3806-8270 GCF_057334555.1 Pseudomonas sp. AGC41 | reverse complement strand
CCCCCCAAGGCCGCGCACCGGATCCAGCGGAAACAACCCGACAATTCGCATCACCAGCATTTCCCCCACCCGCTGATCCTCCCGCAACCCCAACGACCGGCTCATTTCACCTCTCCCAGATCAAAACTCATCGCGGCCGCCGGCTTCGCGCCCACCCCGTACCAATCCAGCTTGCGGGTCAGCACCATGAACACCCCCAGCAGGCCGAACAGCAGCAACGAACCCATCAACAGCGCGTAGTCTTCGGCGCTCAACAGGCCATAAAGCAATCCGTACAACCCCGCCAACCCCGCCGAAAATCCCAGGCCGTGACTGACGCTGCGCAGCACATGGCAGACGTAAAACCCGATCAGCACCACGCAGGCACTCGCCGATACCAGGTACGCCAGGGTGAAACCGATGTGCTCCGACAGCGACAACAGCAGCAGGTAGAAGAACGCCAGCGCCACGCCGACCAATGCGTACTGGACCGGGTGCACCGCGAGGCTCTTGAGCACTTCGAAGAGAAAGAACCCGGCGAAGGTCAGCGCGATGAACAGCAGCGCATATTTGATCGCCCGGTCGCTCTTCAGGTACTGGTCCACCGGATCGACGAAACTTACACCGAACGCACGACTGCGGAACGCTTCGCAACCATCGCTGGGATCGCAGGCTTGCAGCGTTTCCAGAAGGTTGGTGGAGAAAAACGAGGTCTGCCAGTCGGCATTGAAGCCCTGTTCATTGATCTCGCGATTCACCGGCAGGTAATTGCCGATGAAGCTCGGGTGCGGCCAATCGGCGGACAGGTGCACCTTGGTGGACTTGCCCACCGGCAGGATCTGCAGTTCGCCGGTGCCTTGCAGGCGCAAGTCGAAACCGAAGGTCAGCTCGGGACTGCCCTGGGCGGTGATCATCGGCAACGGCACATGGACGCCCTGCCCCAGCCAGCCAAGCCGCGAACCGGGAAGGAAGTCGACGGTCTGTTGGTTCAGCGTCAGGGTCAATGCGTTCTCGATGCCACGAATATCACTGATGCCGACGCTCAGGTACGGCTCGTCAAAGCGGTAATCGGCGAAATCCTTCGGCGCGACGCCATAACGTTCCGGCACTTTGAAGCGGCCATCGATCCGGTTGTCGGCATGAAACAAGCGCGCTTCGTAGATGCCCCTGGCGCGGGTTTCGGTGCGGATCTGGCCGTCGAGTTCGAATTGCTCCGGGAGGAAATACAACTCGCCCGTTTGCTCGACGGTTTCGAGGAAACGCACGCCGGTCTTCTCGTTGGTATTCCAGACCTTCACGTCCTTGCGAAACGGCACCACGATCATCGGTCCGATCAACTGCTGGCTATGGCTGGAACTGCGGGCGATGTCCTGCAACACCCCGTCGCGCAGCTCCTGGCGCTCATCGATAAGGCCGCTGATCATCAATAGCGGGATCATCAACAAGAGAATCAAGAGGGCAATCATGCCCAGTTTTATGGCGAGGCTGCGGTTCATGTGGGGCTCTCCCTGTTCGAATGAGGGAGAGTCTGGCGCGGCTGTGTGGGCGGTTTATGCGGGGAATGTGGAGATTGTGTGGAGACAGGCCCGACGGCAGCTGAACTGTGGGAACGAGCCTGCTCGCGATAGCGGACTGTCTGGGCGATGATGTTGGATGGGCCACTGTCTTCGCGAGCAGGCTCGCTCCCACATAGGAGTGCTTTTTCAAATGGATTTTGTGGTGTCAGGGCAACCGCAGTACCACTTCCACCCCACCCTCGACATTACCGATGCCAAATTCCCCCCCATGCAACTGCACCACTTCCTCGACGAAGTTGAGCCCCAGGCCTGTGCTCTTGCGTCCGGTGCCAGGGCGCGGCAAGGAATAAAACCGCTCGCTCAGGCGCGGCAGTGCGTAGTCGGGAATCGGCTCGGCCTGGTTGAACAGACGGATCTCGACGCGGCTGCCCAGGCGCTCGGCGCTGATGCGCAACAGGCCTTCGACAGGGGTGAAGTCCAAGGCGTTTTCCAGCAAGTTGCCCAATGCCTGGCGCAGCAGGAATGCCTCCCCGGTCAGCGTCAGATCAGCGGGGATGTGTCGCTCCACGCGCAATTGACGGCTTTCGATCCAGCCGCCGCGAGCCTCCAGCAATTCATCGAGCAACGCCGCCAACGGAACCGCGACGATATCCTCCAACCCCTGGCGCTGCTCGACCTGGGCCAGGTTGAGCAGGCGCTCGATCAACTGCTGCATGCGCGCGCTTTCGCTGTCGATGTTGCTGACGAACCGCTGGTGCTGGGCGGCGGGCATGTCGCTCTGCAGCAGCTCGGCGGCGCCGCGAATGGCGGCCAGCGGGCTCTTCAGCTCATGGGTCAAGGTGTGCACATACCGCTCGACGTAGGCCTTGCCCTCGAGCTGGGTGCGCATGTGTTCGACGGCGCCCGCCAGTTGCTCGAATTCGCCGCCGCGATAATGCGGCACTTCCACCCGTCGGCCCTGGCTGACCGCCTGGGCATAACGAGTCAAACGGCGCAACGCCGCGCTGAGCCACCAGGACAGCAAGGCGCCCAGCAACAGGCCCAGGCCGATCAACCCGGCCCCATACGCCAGCAGGCGCCGCTCCGTGCGGTCGATGTAAGGTTGCAACGAGCTGTTGGGCTTGGCCACCGTGACCACGCCGATGATTCTTCCGTTGTCGCGGATCGGTGCCCCGACATGCATCACCGACGACGCCGGATCGTCCGGATCGTTGCGGGTCGAACGAGCGCCATAATGGCCGCGCAAGGTCAGGTAGACGTCATTCCATCGCGAATAATCCTGGCCCACCGCCACGCCACTGGAATCGAGCACGACAATGCCATTGGCATCCGTGACGTAGATCCGATGGTTGACCTGGTTTTTTGGCAAGCCCCAGATCGTCGCCGCCGGCTGGCGTTCGCCATAGGACCTGAGCAATTGCGGCCAGCGGTTCTGGTTGAGTGTCCCGGCCTTGAAATCGTCCCGCAGGATTTCGGCCATCAGGTTGGCCGTGTCCACCAGGGTTTCCTCGGTCGACTGACGCACGCCGGGACGGATCTCTTCCATCACTGTATTGAGCACGAAATACCCGGCCAGGCCGATGAACAGCACGTAAGCCAGGAAAATCCGGATACCCAGCGACATCAGCTGTGGCCCGGGCTGTAGCTGTAACCGAGGCCCCGGTGGGTCTGGATCGGTTCGGCCTCGGCGCGGACCAGACGCAACTTGGCACGCAGGCTCTTGATGTGGCTGTCGATGCTGCGCTCGTAGCCGGCATCGCTGGCCACGCCCAAGGCATCGAGCAACTGCTCGCGACTGAAGACCCGCTCAGGCTGCTCCAGCAGGCAGTTCAACAGGCGAAATTCATGACGAGTGAGGTTCAACGGTTTGCCGCGATAGCTGATCTGCACGCGCTCGCTGTCCACCTGGAACAACGCCGAAACCGTTTCCGCGAAGGGCCGCGGCGCCACGCGTTTGAGAATCGCGCGAACCCTGGCGGCAACTTCGCGAGGGCTGAAGGGCTTGACCACGTAATCATCGGCGCCAATCTCCAGGCCCACCACCCGGTCAATCTCGCCATCCCGAGCCGTAAGAAAAATTACCGGAACGTCGCTGAAACGTCTGAGATTCTTGCAAGTCTCGAAACCGCTGATATCCGGCAGGCCCACATCGAGAATAATCAGGTCCGCCGGAGTCTTCTGCTGATGTTCCAGAGCCGCGGCTCCCAGGCTCAACCAAGTGGTGTCAAAGCCCTCGCCCTGCAGCGCAAACACCAGCGTATCAGCGATGGCGGCTTCGTCTTCGACAATCAGAATATGAGGCATGGCAACCGGGCCCGACAGTAAAGTTGCCGGAACGGTGCCCCAAGCCTCGGGACACGTCAATCGGGGAAATCAACAGTCCGGTTTATCCGCGGTAAACCGTCGCGCCGGGTTCACCGCCGCGTCGAACTCACGCAAGGCCTTGGCACCAATCAGCAACGGGTAGTTGAAACTGCTGCGGTCGGTCAGGTTGACCTCGACGGTGCGCTTGACATTACCCAGGCACATTGCCAGTTCCACCACCGGACGCTTGCTGGGGGCGATCTTTTCGTCGTCGTCCTCGTCCTCTTCGGAACGGGTCTTGATCTTGCTGATGCGGGCGACCTTGTGTTCGTAGATCTTGTTGCTCGCGTCCTTGGTCGCCAGGCGGAAACGTACCCAGTCATCGCCGTCACGGGTAAACGTCTCGATGTCCTTGGCCGACAGCGAGGCGGTCAATGCGCCGGTGTCCATCTTGGCCTTGAGCACTTCACCGCCGATTTCCGGCAACGCGATGTATTCGTAGCGCCCATAGAGGGTCGGTTCGGCGGCGAGCACGGGAAGGGCCACCAGGGAAAGCAGGGCTAAAACGGATTTCATGTAAGGGGCTTCCGTTGTGGGAGTGGGATTTTAGACCGTGGTCAACGAATTCGTTCGGTACAGCGCACCGTGGGGGGGGGGGGGGGGG
>NZ_JBHFJB010000017.1:0-3786 GCF_057334555.1 Pseudomonas sp. AGC41 | reverse complement strand
CCCCCCCCCCCCCCACAAAAATTCGCCCCAGTTTAGCCAAGCCCAAGTGAAACTTTCGTCCGGGCCGATTTGGCCTGCCGCTCGAAGCTGCTTATCATGGCCCGCCCATCCCGTTTGCAAGAGTCATCTATGCGCCGCCTGCTCACCGGCTGTTTCGTCACCCTGCTGCTACTGCTCAATACCTTGGTGCTGTTCGGGCCGCTGATGGTGTTCGCATTGCTCAAACTGGTCCTGCCCGGGCGTTTTCGCGACTACGCCTCGTGGGCGGTAATGTGGATTGCCGAGACCTGGGCCGAGATCGACAAGCTGATTTTTTCCTGGTGCATCCCCACTCGCTGGGACATTCGCGGCGGTGAAGGCCTGCGCAGCGACACCTCGTACCTGGTGATCAGCAATCACCAGTCATGGGTGGATATCCCCGCCCTGGTCCAGACCCTCAACCGACGCACGCCATTCTTCAAGTTCTTCCTCAAGAAAGAGCTGATCTGGGTGCCGTTCCTGGGGCTGGCGTGGTGGGCACTGGATTACCCTTTCATGAAGCGCTACACCAAGGCGTTTTTGGCGAAGAATCCGCAGCTGGCCGGCAAGGATCTGGAAATCACCAAGGCCGCCTGCGAGCTGTTCAAGCGTCAGCCAGTCACCGTGGTGAATTATCTCGAAGGCACACGCTTCACCGCCGCCAAAAGCCAACAACAGCAATCGCCCTTCAGCCATCTGCTCAAGCCCAAGGCCGGTGGCGTGGCGTTTGTGCTGGCGGCGATGGGCGAGCAGCTGGATGCGATCCTCGACGTGACGGTGGTCTATCCGCAGCAGCGTATCCCCGGGTTCTGGGACTTGATCAGCGGCGCGGTGCCCAGGGTCATCATCGACATCCAGACCCGCGAACTGGACCCGGCGCTGTGGCAGGGCGACTACGAAAACGACCCGTTGTTTCGCCAGCATGTACAGGACTGGGTCAACCAGCTCTGGCGCGAAAAGGACCGGCGCATTGCCCAACTGCGCAACGAGGGCGGCTGATCAGATACCGGCACCGGCGCCCCAGATGCCGCCCAGGTTCTGCAACAGCGAGCTGGCGACGCCCTGTTGGCCGAGGTACTGCAAGATGATCGGGGCAAACTGGCCGATCATGCCGCTGTCCATGCCCAGCGCGCTGAAGGCATTGTTCAAGTCGCCGGTGTCCTTGACGTTGCCGAGCAAGCCGTCAAGCAAAGCGTTTTTGTCCGGCCCGCCGCCCAGCAAGCCACCCAGGCCGTTGAGGCCACCGATGGCGCTGTTCCCGGCGATCTGATCGAGCCCCGGCACACTTTTGCTCAGCTCGGAGAACTGCGCCTCGCTGAGCTGGTTCCTGGCCAGACCGAGCATCGCCCCGGCACCGCCCACGGCTTGCTCCGGGGTGATCTGGAGTTCCGAGCCGAGGGTATTGAGCAACCCGGCGGCTTTCGGCGCAGCCGCCACCGCCCCCTCCTGCTGGTTGCCCTGGATGGCCAAGATCACGCTTGTCGCATCAGCGAGGCTGAACTGTGCGAAGGCCGGGCCAGCTGCCAACGAAAGCAGGCAAGACAGTGCAAAACCGCGTGGAACCTTCATCGGGACATCCTCTGGAACATGAAAAAGCCGCCCGGAAAGGGGCGGCGCAAAGTCGAGCGTTGGACTGGGATGGCCGGGGTTTGTTCAAAGCCGCACCGTGCCCCGTGCAGCAATACCTGCCATCGAATACAGTGCAGCCTCCTTTCAGCAGAGTAACGCCATGAACGTACAAATCGGTGGAGGCGCCCTCGCGGTCATTCTGACCGGCATGCTCATCGCTTTCGGTGTCAGCGAGTGCCAGCGTGGCCCGTTGAACCCGGAGCTTGCCGACGACCTCAGCGAAGACCAAAAGACCTGGCTGACCATCGAACACCGCATCAAGCGTTATGATCCAGCGCTGACGCAGGTCACCCGAGACCAGCAGGCCCTGACCGCTTTCTACCGTCCGGCAACGGCCACCGAGGAGGGCGACGACTGGGCGCCGGACATGCTGCGCATCGTCGGCCACGGCCTGGCGGCGCTGAACGGCGCGCCAGGAGGCAAGGCGTATACCCAAGTGACTGTCAGAGCGCGAATGCTCGCCGATGACGACGTCGAACTGGTGTATGACATGTCAGGCTTTGATGCCATCAAGACCCAACAGGATGGCTACTTCAACTTCGCCAGCATGCCCCGCAGGCTGACATTCAGACCGGCCGCCCTGGCGCAGATCAAGGACGATTGCCGGAGCACCAACGCCCAGGCGTTCTATTCGCAATTCTGCCAGCGGATCGGCGAGGCCGCGACGAGCCAGCGTTGAACCGAGGCACGGCGCGCCGCGCCATACGGAAGCCTTTGATAGTGTCATGTGCTGGAGACAACTACCGGCATGAAACGTCTGTGCGTTGGCGAAACCCTGGTCGTGTTTCTTTTTGACGCAATGCTGTCAACTCTGACAGTAGGCAACGGTTCATCTCGCTCCTAAGCTCGAATGGCAGAAGGTAAAACTCTTCGCTGATTTTTTTACCCTGCAATCGGCCGGACATCGTGTCCGGAACAAGGAACTCTCTCTAGAAAAGGAATTTGCGATGAAATACACCAGTCTCGCCCTCAGCTGCATTCTGCTGTCCGGCATCGGTCTGATCAGTTGCAGTAGGGTCACATCCCCGCCCACTAGCCCCGAAACAAAACACGGTACATCACAGGTGCCTCCGTCTCGCCAATACTATTGCTGGGCTCAGCAGGACTTCAACAATGGCAGCGCAAACATCAAAAACGCTGCTTGCCGGGAAGCTTTTACCGCGGCCGGCAACGCTGATTGGGAACGCGCCGGCCTATTCAACGATTGGAACGCCTACTCCCAAAACATCCCCGAAGGCACAAAACCGGAAGATGTCGCTCCCGATGGGAAACTTTGTTCCGCCGGGCAGCCTCGCTTCGACAGCATCAATATCAAAAGCGATGCCTGGCACACCACCAACCTGGACGTGAAGGATGGCCGCGTGCAGCTCACTTACGTGGCGAGCCAGATGCATGACCCCAGCGAATTCAAGGTTTACCTGACTGATCCGGACAATCTTAGCTGGGCCGCGCTGAAGCAATCCAGAGTCATCGAGGTGAAGCCTGCCCCGGACTCCAAAGGAGCAGGTACGTATTATCTGGACGTTGAACTACTTCCGGGCTACGTCACGGACAGCAGATCAGTGATCTTCATCATGTGGCGCCGCAAAGAATCTCCCCACGAAACATTCTTCAGCTGCAGCGATGTGGTGCTGACCAATGCGAAAAAATGAGGGCCAGCCCGTGCGTCTCAAACGGGTAAAGGTTCTCCAGGTTTGTCGTTCACCTTGTTTTACGAAGCCGGCTATAGATCCAAGCCGCCACTTGATCGAGGAAGGCATCGCCTTTCGTAAATTATCAGTTTCAACGAGCGAATGTTGGACGGGACAGCCGTGGGCTGGCCTGGACAATTATGAATAAAAAAACCACGAGTTATGTCCTTTCCATAATGCCTACTGTCATGTTTGACAGTAGGCATTTAAAGCACCGAGCGTAAGCTTCAATCAACTCGCAAAAAGCAAGTCGCGAGCAAAAACGCACCGCACCTCTTTCAGTCGGGCAAGCAGGACAATAACAATGAGCAACCGACTCCAGGGAACCGTTAAATGGTTCAACGATGCCAAGGGCTATGGCTTCATCACCTGCGGCAAACGCGTCGACGACCTGTTCGTCCATTACTCGGCGATCGACGGTGAAGGTTACAAGACTGTAAGGGAAAAG
>NZ_JBHFJB010000016.1:0-6711 GCF_057334555.1 Pseudomonas sp. AGC41 | reverse complement strand
GGACGTACACTTGCTCGCTGCCATCCAGATGCCGGACCGTGACGCTGCCGTCTTCGCCCCAGCTGTAGTGGCTGTCCATCTGCGCGAACGACGCCCAGTGCCGCACGCAACGCGCCGCCGGGCCGAGGCCTTGCCATTCCCAATAAAAACTTGCGCCGCCGGCCAGCTGCCGCTGGAGGATGACGTGCTGGTCGTCGTAGTCGTAGCGCTCGCTTTCGCCGGCGGCGTTGGTCGCCTCGATCAGTCGGAAACGGCCGTCGTAGCGGTAGGTCACCAGCTTCTGTTCGGTGCGCCAGGCTTCGTCCGGGTGCTGTTGTGGGTCAAAGCTCTGATAGTCGATGGCGACCAGGTGACGATGCTCGTAGCGCAACCGCAGGCCGCGCCGGGCGCCGTTGTCCAGGCGGCTGATGTCGCCGTAGATGTTGCGCTGGACGGTCAGGCGGTTGTCATACCGATCGCTCAGCGCCGTCAGATGACCGTCGCGAAAGTGCAGGAAAGGCGCGTCTTCGCCGGGCTGGGCGATGATCAGTTCGTCCGGCTCGCGGCTCAGGTAGATCGCCGCGCGGGCCAGGCTGTTGTGGATCGCCGGGCGCTGCAAACTGGGGCGAGGGAAGCTGGTGCGGCGGTTTTCCTGGTCGATCCAGGTCACTTGTTCGCCTTCGATCACCAGGCGATGGGCCAGCGCATGGCTCCAGCCACGACCGAGGCCGATGTCCAGCTCGGCGGCGCTGGTGCGGTAGAGGCGGGTGAAGATGAACGGCAAGCGCCCGTCGAGGGTGCCGTCCTCCAGGGTCAGCAGTTCCTCGCCGGTGACCATCGACACCGGGCAGCCGTCGGTGCGGGTCTGGGCGGCGCTGTCGGCGGGGTCGCCGTTGGGGTTTTTCGAGGGGGTCGGGGCGTCGTCGTGGGGTTCGTACTTGCTCAGCCGTGCAGCAACCTGGGATTTTTCCCGCACGATCGGAACCGGATGTCTGACCGACAGCGGCGCGGAATCCCCTGTGGTGATCTGCAACGGCGTGACGGGCGCCGGCCCCACCGACGGCCCTCGGCCACCGATCACCAGCGGTTTCAGCGCATCGACGTGTTTGTCGAGGCTGCCGCCGCCGAGTTGGCCCAATCGCTGGCTGGATGCCTGCAACCATTCGCGGGCGCGCTCCGAGCGGACATGGCGCAACACTTTGCCGGTCAGGCGCAGACCCAGCCCCAGGCCGCCGGTAAAACGCGCCAACAGAAAGTTGATCAGAATGGCGGCGCGGATCTCGCCCATGACTTCAGCCATGTACTGCGGCGGCAACATCCGCAGCCAACTGGTGAAGGCCGCCGTGTAGACCAAGAGCAACGGCTCGTCGCTCAGGATCATCAAGGCCTTGGCAATCGCCTCTGCCGGGGCTTTCAGCAGTTGCTCAAGCTCGACCTCGGTGAGGTACTCCAGCAATTTTTCGCTGTTGGCCTGCA
Organism: Pseudomonas sp. AGC41; assembly: GCF_057334555.1. NCBI lineage: Bacteria > Pseudomonadati > Pseudomonadota > Gammaproteobacteria > Pseudomonadales > Pseudomonadaceae > Pseudomonas > Pseudomonas sp. AGC41. The sequence continues at coordinate 5,256 of NZ_JBHFJB010000016.1, read as the reverse complement.
GGTCCGCCAACAGATCGAAGACCTGCTTGATGTCGTCCCACAGCCCATGCAGCGCGTTTTCAAAGCCGCGCAACTGAGCCTGCTGCAATACGTCGACGCGCTTGAGAAAACTGCTTTCGGAAAATTCCTTCCACAGTGGTTGAAACTCGTTCCACTCGGCTTTCAGCCAGCCTTCGAGCTCGACGATCACCTGCTGATAGGACGCGTACAGCGCCTTGACGTGATCGGTGGTCAGATCAGGAAAAAAGGTGATGCGATAACGCCGACCGCGGTCGCATTCGCGTACCTCCAGGATGCCGCTGGGGCCGATGTCGTGACGCACCGCCTCACCAAACGTTTCTTTACCCGGCTCGCCCCCGAGGATGGGCTCCAGCATCACCGGCGTATTGCCGATCGGCACGAAACGCGAGGCCTGGAACATATGCACCAGCGTCAACGGGCCCTGCGCCGGACACTGCGCCACCAGAGAACTGACCTGCTTGCCGCCGGTTCTTGCAGGCGCCAGCGCGACCTCGCCGCCGACCTTGAACGCCTGCTTGATGTCCAGCGTCCGGCCGGCCCAGAAATCTTCCGCCCAGGTGTCGTAGTCGTTCAGGCACTGGCGGAAATCCTTCAGCACCACCTCGACATCGGGTTGGTCCGAGTCCATGGCCGCCATTACCAGCGAGCCAATGACGTTGCCCTGGGCAAGGATTTTCTCGTAGAAGGGCATGCAGGCATCTCGCGGCGCAGGGTAGGCGCGAGACTTTGCCGGCGGCGGCTAAGGAAATAAGTCAGGAAAAGAAGCAGCGCGTGTAGGGCGTTTCTTTAATTGGCACTGCGTTGTCACGGGCAAGCCGAAGCGCTGAATCGAGGCGACTCAGCCGAGGATGTTTATCAGGCTCGTGGGATCAGGAAGGGGGGCTGACGCTGTCTTGCGCCATTGCCTACAACTACGCCAGAATCCGCCGGCTTGTGCGGCTTGGGGTTGGTCGGTAGCTTGGGTCCTGTCACTGCTCATCAGTGATCGGGTTTAGTCGCCCGTCTCAACCTAAGGCGTACCAAGTCCCCGCCGGACAGGCTTTGCTGTTCCTGTAATGATGGTGGCTGTGCGCAGGGCGCCCCCGGGCGCGCCGGGATTCTTAGGTTCACCGGTCGACTAACCTGCGCACAGCTGCCGCCCTCTCGTTTAGTCGCGAGGTGGTTGCAGCGTCACTTACAGGAACCTAAGTCAATGGCAAAAATTACACCGAACCCCCCAGCTACAGATGGACATAGGTCTCGCGCTCAGTCTGCTCGCAACAAAAAAATCGATGATGCTACCAACCGAGCTTTCGATTCCGATCTCGAGCCTACCCCTGAGAACGAAACGTCCGACAAGCCCGACGCCTTGTTTACCGTCGCACCTGATGTGGACATGGAGTGCCTGCTCGCGAACCTGAGCGAAAGCCTGGCTTCGGCCAATGCGATGATCAATGATCTTGCGTTCGACCTGGAAGGTTCGCGACGGCATGTCGCGTTGGGGATCTTGCAGTTGATTGAACTGAGTGAATTGTTGGCGAATCGGGCATTGGATGTTGTTGAGATGAGGTAGGGTGGGGCTAAAGATCTCAGACAATAAAAAGCCGGCTTATGGCCGGCTTCTCGTTGACTGATTCAGTTCGTTTTTGACAAACCTTACCAGCCTTCAAAACGTACATCCGGCTCTTGCGGCCGGCTGTGAGACTTGGTCAGAAAGTGATCTGCCTTGTCGGTGCGAGGCTTGGGCTCGCAAATGTGGGGCGCAGGATACGCGGGTTTGCTTCGGAATCCCAGTGGTAATTGGTGTGGAATCATTGGGTTAGGGGGATTCAGATAAGTAGCAGGGGGGCTGCTGTGCAGCCCAGCGGGAGCAAGCTCCCTCGCCACGAAAGCGCCTGCCACATTCCTGCTCCTGGGTGGGTCAATCGAACACCTGCGGTCGTTTTTTCGCGAGGGTGGACCACCAGAAGACCCAGCCGATCACGCGGATGTTCTGGGCGTCGATCTGTTCGGCGCTGAAGACTTCGTCGGGGTAGGCTGCGCTGTTGTGGCTGCGCAGGCGCAGTCGGTTACCGGGGATGCGGTGCAGGTATTTGATGCGGAGCATGCCGTCGTGTTCGAGGGCGTAGATCTGGCCGTCGACGACTTGGGTCAGGCCGCGGTCGATGGCGACGGTAGAGCCGTCTTCGATGCGTTCGGCCATGCTGTCGCCGACCATGGTGATGCAGATGGCGTCGTTGGGGTTGATGTCGAGGGATTCGAGGTGGCTGCGGGGCAGACGGATGGATTGGTCGGGGTCTTCGATGATGTGGGTTGTGGTTTCGCCGGGGGCGATGGGCGCTTCCTTGTGGAAGGGCAGTTCGATGTCGGAGGTTTCCGGCACGCTGTAGACGCCCTGGGTTTCCGCGGCGTCGTAGGTAATGCCCGGGCCGAGCCCCAACGGGGTTTGCGGGCCTTCACCGCTGGCGAGCCATTCCGGGCTGACGGTCAGCATGCGGGCAATGTTGTGGATGCGCCCCGCCGGGATGCCGCGGTTGAACCAGTTGTTTACGTGCTGCGACTTCACGCCGTATAGCCTGGCGAAGTCCACAGATCGGATATTGGCTTCTTTGAGAAGGGCTCTGAAGCGATCGCCGCTGGATATGATTTTCATAAACGAAAAGTTTAGGGGCGGCTGTGTTTTCAGCAATAAACATGTCGTTCCGATTTATAAGATGATCTTTCCGTTTGCGCGAATGGAACTAGGCTTGATAAACATCAGCAAACAATTGTTCGGCGATTTTAATACTCGTAAGTATTAAGCGGCATTAAGACATAAAAAAACCCCGGTGCATACCGGGGTTCTTTTACTTGCAGTTTCAGCCCTTGTAGGCGGCAACCGACTTGGTGATCGCTTCGCGGGCGGCGTCGGCGCCGGCCCAGCCTTCGATCTTGACCCACTTGCCTTTTTCGAGGTCTTTGTAGTTCTCGAAGAAGTGTTCGATCTGCTGGATCAGCAGGGCTGGCAGATCGGTGTATTCCTTCACGTCGACATACAGTTGCGACAGTTTGTCGTGTGGCACTGCGATGACTTTGGCATCGCCGCCGCCGTCGTCGGTCATGTTCAGGATGCCGACAGGACGGGCGCGGATGACCGAGCCTGGGGCAACTGGGTAAGGGGTCACGACCAGCACGTCGAGGGGGTCGCCGTCGTCGGCCAGGGTGTTGGGGATGTAACCGTAGTTGGCCGGGTAGAACATCGGGGTGGCCATGAAACGGTCAACGAACAGGCAATCGCTGTCTTTGTCGATTTCGTATTTGATCGGGGCGTGGTTGGCCGGGATTTCGATCGCGACGTAGATGTCGTTCGGCAGGTCTTTGCCAGCCGGAATCTTGCTGTAGCTCATTGGGCGGTGCCCCCGTTAGTTGACCAGATGACTGGTCGGATTGACCAAAAAGTGGCGGCGATTATAGGCATATTCGGCCGCTGATGCCACGTTACCAGGGTCTTAGAGACCTTAGTATGACGCCTGATAGACCGGATCCTCGGCCTGAAGTTGCCGCAGCCGGGCCAACGGATCCTGGCGGTAGAACGTCTTGAGCTGTTCGTACACCTTTGGGTAGGCCTGATGCAGCAGGTCCGGGGCGCTGAAGAAGTACTCGCTGGTGACGGCGAAGAACTCCGCCGGGTTTTCCGCCGCGTAGGGGTCGATGGCGGTGTCCGCGTCGGGATTCAGGTCCAGTTGGCGGTTGAGGTCGTCGAAAGCTTCCTGCATGGTCTCGGCCCAGTTGCTGACGCGCATGTCGCTGTGCAGCGGCGGCAGGCCGTTGGCATCGCCATTGAGCATGTCGAGTTTGTGCGCCAGTTCGTGGATCACCAGGTTGTAGCCTTCCCAGCCGCCGCTCGCCATCACCCCATCCCAGGCGAGGATGATCGGGCCTTGGGGCCAGGCTTCGCCGCTGTGTTCGCCGTCCCATTCGTGCTCGATGCCGCTGGCGTCGCGGTAGCGCTGGGGGCTGAGGAAGTCGTCTGGGTAGAGAACGATTTCGTGGAAGCCCTGGTACCAGTTCAACTCGCCGAGGTGCATCAGCGGCAATTGCGCCTGGGCGGCAAGCAGCAGACGTTGCTCCTGGTGCAATTCGACGCCGGGCAGGGCGGTGAGGTGTTTGTCGTGCAGGAACAGCACGCTGGCGTCACGCAGCCATTGGTCTTCGTCGGCGCTGATGCCGTCGAGAAAGCTCAACTGATGACGCACCCGCTGCCAGGTTTCGTCGGCAACGGGGTGTTTGGCCAGGGTGCGGCGGCGACGCCAGGTGCTGAGGGACCACATGGCCGATCAGCGTGTCTCGGCTTTCGAGCTACGCTGGCTCATTTTGCTGCGCACCAGGCCGATGATCATTGGCAGCAACGACAGCAGGATGATGCCCACGACCAGCAGCGACAGGTTCTGCTTGATGAAGGGCACGTTGCCGAAGAAGTAGCCGAGGGTCACCAGGCCGCCGACCCACAGGATGGTGCCGAGCACGCTGAAGCCGAAGAAGCGCGGATAGGGCATTTTGCCGACGCCGGCGACGAAGGGCGCAAAGGTGCGGATGATCGGCAGGAAGCGCGCCAGGGTTACGGTCTTGCCGCCGTGTTTGTCGTAGAAGTCGTGGGTTTGTTGCAGGTAGTCGCGGCGGAAGATTTTCGAGTTCGGGTTGCTGAACAGCTTCTCGCCGGCGGTGCGGCCGATGATGTAGTTGGTGCTGTCGCCGAGGATGGCCGCGAGCATCAACAGGCCTCCGAGCAGCAGCGGGTCCATGGCACCACCGGCTGCTACGGCCCCGGCGATGAACAACAGGGAATCGCCCGGCAGGAACGGCATGACCACCAGGCCGGTTTCACAGAAAATCACCAGGAACAGGATGGCGTAGATCCACGTCCCGTAGTTGGTCACCAGCATGTCGAGGTAGACGTCGAGATGCAGAATGAGGTCGAGTGGGTTGAAATCCATGCATAACACCTTGGTGGCGGCCCGGCTCGGCGGGCTGGTGGGTCTGGCTTGGCGTAAGACTACAGCGTTGGGCGCGTTTTCTTACAAGCCGGGAAGATCGGGATTATACGGGGTGGAGGGTGGTGAGCGGGGTGAGTTTGTAGCTGGGGATTTCTGAGGTAACGGGTGATGAGGGGCGACTCGGACTGCTTTTGTGGGGGGGGGCTTGCTCCCGCTGGACCGCGAAGCGGTCCCAAAGCAGCCTACTCGGTCGGCCTGATGCACAACATGCTCAGGTTTCGGG
>NZ_JBHFJB010000015.1:31996-39688 GCF_057334555.1 Pseudomonas sp. AGC41 | reverse complement strand
TCAGCACATCCAACATCACTGCAAGCTGACCCTCCGCTTTCGCGAGCAGGCTCGCTCCCACAGGGATAGTGAGTGTTCAGCCTTGCATTCAGCTTGCTTCTACAGTCTTTAACGCCCAACCGTTATTTCGCGAATAGCTGGCTCATGTCCTTGAACGCCTTGAATTCCAGCGCATTGCCGCAGGGGTCGAACAGGAACATCGTCGCCTGCTCGCCCACCTGGCCCTTGAAGCGGATGTAGGGTTCGATCACGAATTCGGTACCCAACGACTTCAATCGCTCGGCCAGCGCTTCCCATTCAGCCCAACCCAGTACGACGCCGAAGTGCGGCACCGGCACATCGTGCCCATCCACGGCATTGCTGTGCGCGTTGTCCTGGGAAGCGGTCTTCGGATGCTCGTGGATCACCAACTGGTGCCCGTAGAAATTGAAGTCGACCCATTGATCACTGGAACGCCCCTCCTCCAGCCCGAACACCTGGCCATAAAAGTTTCGGGCTGCCGCGAGGTCATAAACCGGGATTGCGAGATGGAAAGGTGAAAGGCTCATCAGGACTCCAAATGACAATATTCTTGTTCAAGGGCACGCTCATCAAGGCGTGCCCTATCGTAGGCGCGGCCACTGAACAATAAAATCAATATAAATTTCTCAGAATCACAATTATCCTTGATGAATGATCAAAGAACTCAAGACCCTCATCGCGGTGGCGCGCGAAGGCACCTTTGCCGCCGCCGGGCACAGGATCGGCCTCACCCAGGCGGCGGTCAGCGCGCAGATCCAGCGTCTGGAAGCCGAACTGGGCTTCGCGCTGTTCGACCGCAAGGGCCGCTCGGCCCACCTCAACAAGCGGGGCCAGCAGATACTCCTGCAAGCCCAGGAGCTGCTCCGTCTTTACGACAATCTCGGTTCCACCCTGCCCGGGCTACCCGCCAGCGTCCTGGTGAACATCGGCGCGATCGCCTCCGTCCAGCGCGCCTATCTGCCGGACGCCCTCGCCAGGTTCCACCAGCAGTGTCCGCAATGCCGCACGCGTGTGGTGCCAGGCCTGTCGGTCGAGTTGATCAACCTGGTGGACGCCGGCGAAATCGACCTGGCAGTGATGATCCGCCCGCCGTTCTCGCTGCAAAGCGACCTGCGCTGGACGACCCTGGCGCTTGAGCCCTACCGGCTGATCGTCCCCCGTGCAATGCTCGGCGAGGACTGGTCGACGCTGCTGTCCAGCCAACCTTTCATCCGCTATGACCGGTCGTCCTTCGGTGGCAGGCAGGTCGACCGTTTCCTGCGGCAGATGCACTTCACCTTGCGCGAAGTGTGCGAGCTGGATGAACTGGACGCGATCATCAAACTGGTGGAAAAAGGCGTCGGTGTCGCCCTGGTGCCGCAGACATCGGCCCATCAGCCATGGCCGAAAGGTGTGCGGGCGCTCGACTTGGGCCAGCACACTTTTCACCGCGATATCGGCCTCATCCATCGATCGCGACAGAGCCTTGCCGACCCCGTCGCGACCTTGGCCGAGCTGATTCAAGAGCAGGCCGGTGGTGGCGTTGGATAACGCCCTTTGCAGCGGCTACCAGACCGCAATGTGCGAATCCGCGCGCGGTTCGGTCCCGCCACACAACACGCCGCTGACCGGATCGCGCAGGATGATCTGGCCGCGCCCGTAGTCGGTCAGGTCGCTGGCAACCTGAACCTCATGGCCGCGGCGTGCCAGGGCATTGATCAGGTCCCGTGAAGCGCCCTGCTCGATGCCGACTTTCATCCCGCCCAACCACTGCCAGCGCGGCGCATCCAGGGCCGCTTGCGGGTTCAGGCCGAAATCCACCAGGTTCATGACCATCTGCACATGTCCCTGGGGTTGCATGTAGCCGCCCATCACGCCGAAAGGACCGAGGGCCTCGCCATCACGGGTAAGAAACCCGGGAATGATGGTATGGAAGGTCTTCTTGCCTGGGGCCAGGCAATTGGCGTGGGCCGGATCAAGGCTGAACTCCTGGCCGCGATTCTGCAGTGCGATTCCGCTGTCGGGCAGCACCACGCCGGAGCCGAACCCGTGGTAGTTGCTCTGGATGAACGAGACCATATTGCCCTCGCCGTCCGCGGTCGCCAGGTACACCGTGCCGCTGGCGTGGGGATCGCCGGGCTTCGGCGGTTGGGCCTGCTCGCCGATCTGTCCGCGACGGCGGGCGCTGTAGTCATCACTGAGCAAATCAGCCACGGCCACGCGCATGTGCAGGGGGTCGGTGATGTGGTGCAGGCCGTCGCTGTAGGCGAGCTTCATCGCCTCCAACTGGCGATGCCAGGTCTGCTGGCTGTCACGGTGATCGAAGTCGAAGCCTTCAAGTATTTTCAAGGCCATCAAGGCCACCAGGCCCTGCCCGCTCGGCGGGATCTCCCAGACATCGACGCCACGGTAATTGACGTGGATGGGCTCGACCCACTGGGCGCGATAATCCCTCAGGTCCGAGGCGCGCAGGTAGCCACCGCTGGCTCGGGAATGGCCATCCAGGCGCTCGGCCAATGCGCCGCGATAGAGGCTTTCGCAGCACGTGTCGGCCAGTTCCTGGAGCGTGCGGGCCTGGGCCGGGTTGCGGAAAATCTCCCCGGCCCGTGGCGCGCGACCTTCGATGAGAAAGGTATCGAACCAGGCCTCCAGGACCGGATCGCGATGGGGCGTGAGCTCGTTCACCGCGACCTGCCATTGATGGGCGACCACCGGCGACAAGACAAAACCGTCCCGTGCCAGGCTGATCGCCGGTTGCAGCAACTCGGCAAAAGGCCGCTTGCCGAAGCGCCGGGACAGCTCGGCCCAGGCCGACGGGCAACCGGGAACGGTGACGGGTGTCCAGCCATACACCGGCATCTGTTCATGGCCGGCCGCCTTGACCGCCTCGATGCCCAAGGCCGCCGGTGCATGGCCGTTGCCGTTGAGCCCATGCAACTGGCCCTTGCACCAGACCAACGCGAAGGCGTCACCGCCGATACCGCAGCCGGTGGGCTCCACCACTGTCAGCGCCGCCGCCGTGGCGATGGCGGCGTCGATGGCGTTGCCACCTTTTTGCATGATCTCGATGCCCGCCTGGGCCGCCAGGGGCTGGGACGCGGCGACCATGCCGCGACGGGCGAAAACGCTCTGGCGCTGCGACGGATAGGGGTATTCGTGGGCAGAAAATTTCAGCATGGCAAAGGCTCTTCAATACGGGAATTCATGGCCGGGAAAGGTCACAGCACGCGACTGAGAAAGGCCCGGGTGCGCGGGTGGATGGGGTGACAGAAAATCTGCTCCGGCGGCCCTTGCTCGATCAGCTCGCCCTGGTCCAGGACCACCACACGGTCGGCCACTTCCCGGGCGAAGCCCATCTCGTGGGTCACTACGACCATGGTCATGCCCTCCTCGGCCAATTCCTTCATCACTTGCAGGACCTCGCCAACGGTTTCCGGGTCGAGGGCGCTGGTCGGTTCGTCGAACAGCATGGCCTGGGGTTTCATGGCCAGGGCCCGGGCAATCGCCACCCGCTGTTGCTGACCACCGGAAAGCATCGACGGGTAGTGATCGGCCTTGTCCGCCAGGCCGACCCGCTCCAGCAAGCCGCGAGCCTGTTCCAGCGCAGCGGCGCGAGGCACGCCGAGCACCTGGATCGGCGCCTCGATGATGTTCTCCAGGGCGGTCATGTGGGGGAACAGATTGAAGCGCTGGAACACCATGCCGATGTCCCTTCGCTGGCGGGCTATGTTGCGCTCCGACTCCCGCACCAGGCTGCCATCGGCCCGCTCGCGGTAACCCATGGCCTGGCCATTGACGCGGATGCGTCCGCCCTGGATATCTTCCAGTAGATTGATGCAACGGATGAAAGTGGTCTTGCCGGAGCCTGACGCGCCGATCAGCACCACCACTTCACCGCGTCGTACTTGCAGCGAGATGCCCTTGAGAATCTGCAACTCACCGAAGGACTTGTGCACGTCCAGCGCCTCGATGATCAGCTCTTCACTCTTGTGCGCCATGGTCAACGTGCCCTCAGCAGGTTCAAGGTGCTGCGACCGAACATCCGCAGCGACGCCGGTGGCGGTGACGACGGCCGGTCCGACTGGCCGAAACGGCCCTCCAGCCAGCGCTGGAAAAAGCCCCACAGAGTGGTCAGCAGCAGGAAATAGATCGCCACCACCAGATACAACTCGAACACCCGGAACGTCGCCGACGTGACCATCTGGGTACTGAGCAGCAGTTCCTGCACGCCGATCACGCTGACCAGCGTGGTGTTCTTGAGCATCACGTTGAACTCGTTGCCCAGCGGCGGAACGATGACCCGGAACGCCTGGGGCAAGACAATCCGGCGCATCAGCTTGGCGAAGGTCATGCCCAGGGAACGTCCGGCCTCGTATTGGCCCTTGTCCACCGCACCGATGCCGGCGCGGATGATCTCGGCCATGTAGGCGCCCTCGTTGAGGCCGAGGGCGATGATCGCCGCCTGGATATTGCCGGGCACCACCAGGCCGAACAGTTCGATGTCTTCGAAGCGGAAAATCCCGCCGGCAGCCAGGGCGGTGTAGAGAAAGACGATCTGCACCAGCAACGGCGTACCGCGCATCAGCCACACGTAGAAGCGCACCGGCAGGTGCAGCAACGGGTTCTTCGACAACCGCAGCAGCGCGGCCGCCAGCCCCAGGGCACAACCGAGCAGCATCGCCAGCACGCTGATCAGGCAGGTCAGCCACAGCCCGGTGAGGTACACCTCACTGGGCTGCAGCAGGTATTGCCAGAACACATCCCAATTGAAATTCATGGGGGTTCACCTCAATCCAGTGTGTCGCTGGCGACATGCCATTTGCCCAGCAACTGGCTGTAGCTGCCGTCGCTGCGCATGTCAGCGATGATCTGCTGCACGGCGGCGGTCAATTGCGGATCGTCCTTGCGGATGCCCAGCCCGGTGAGAATCCGGCTGAAGGCCGGTACGCCCTCTTCGAACAGGTCAGGGGCCATGCCAGCGTAGTAACCGGCGGTTTCCACGGTAGTGCCGTAGGCGTCGACCTGGCTGATGCGCAGGGCCTGGAAGGCATCGGTGTCGGTGTTGTAGACCACCAGCTTCATCGGCGGCTTGCCGGCCTTGGCCAGGGTTTCGTTTTCGGCGTCGAGCAGGGTCTTGATGGTCGAACCGTTGAGTACCGCGACCTTGTGGCCGGAGAGACTCTGCAGCGTCTTCAGGCCCTTTGGATTGCCCTTGGGCACCACCACCGCCTGGCTGGAATACATGTAGTTGACGATGTCGATCACCTCGCGGCGCTCGGGCTTGTCGAACAGCTGGTCGACGATCATGTCGCACTGCCGGGCCAGCAGCGCCGGAAGCAGTCCCGAGAAGGGAATGACCCGCCATTCGACCTTCTTGTCGCCCAGGCGCTTGGCGATTTCCAGCCCCAGGTCTACGGTCAATCCCTTGGGTTTCTGCGCCGCATCGAAGGACACCAGCGGCGGCGAATCCATGCCCGAGCAATAGACGAGTTTATCGACCTTGAGCAAGCGATCCGGGACAACGGGCGCGGCTAGCGCCCACTGAGCACACAATCCCAAGGATAAAGCGGCAACCAACAGGCGAGGCTTATGCATGACCAGACACTCCAGTTCAGTTAATGACGGGCAGTACTCAAAGTCAGAACACGGGGCAGGCTCGGAGCCTGCTCTGGTTATTTTTACGCTTGCAAGAACTTGATCAGCTCAGGGACCGTGCCTTCGATGTGCGCACGTACCACGGCCTCGGCCTTATCTGCGTCGCCCGCGCGGAGGGCGTCGAGGATCACGACGTGCTCCTGGCGCGCGCTCAAGGGTTTTTCGACATGCTGCAACCACAGGCGCATCGGCGCCTCGATCAGCGAATACAGGGCGCTGATCTGCTTCAATAAGCGCGGGCGACCGCTGAGGCTGGACAAATATTCATGGAACGCGCGATGGCGGCTCACCCACTCGGCGCTCTCTTCGCGGTAATCGTCCATCTCGTCCAGCAGGCGCTCCAGGGCAGCCAATTGACGCTCGCCGATCTTCGCTGTGGCGACACGCACTGCCAGCCCTTCCAGTGCGCTGCGCATTTCGAAGACTTCATGCAGTTCGTCGATGTCCAGACCACTGACGACCGCTCCACGGTTCGGCCGCAGGGTGACGAGGCCCTGGGCATCCAGACGGCGGAAGGCTTCGCGCACCGGCATGCGGCTCATGCCGATCTCGTTGGCAATGTCCTCGGCGATCAGCCGATCGCCTTTGCGCAAGCGACCACCGCAAATGGCCTCCAGCAAAAAGTTGTAGGCCTCTTCCTCGGCGGTGATTGGCGGACGTTCAGCGTAGGTCGGAGCAAACTGCATGGCGGCACCTTCTGCATTTTTGTATCCAATTATCCATGGATTCAAAAAAGCAGAATGCGTGCCAACCTCACGAGTTCTCGTGCAAGCAGTTGATTAGAAGGAAATAGATGAAAAACAGGGGTAGCCGGCAGATCGCGGTCGGCACCCATTTGTGCTACCAAACAGCTCAATGGGCACCTTTCAGGTGCGCGATATGACGGTTTGGTAACACCGGGCGACAGCCCGTCATGCCTTGGCCCTGGGGGTATCCGAGGGCGATTCGCCAAACAGCGCGCGGTAATGCGCGGCAAAATGGCTCAAGTGAAAAAAGCCCATCGCCACGGCGATCTCGCTGACGTTCAGCGCGGCCGCGCGGGTGCTGATCAAACGTCGGCGCACCGCATTGAGTCGCAGGTTGCGCAGGTACTCCAGCGGACGCATCCCGGTGACTGCCTGGAAACTGTTCTGCAGGGTCCTGCGGCTTACCCGCAGTTGCTCGCACAGGTCCAGGATGCTCAACGGTGCGTCCGCGCTGGCAACCACCAGTTCCTGGCACCGCTTGACCAGATAGGCGTTGACGGCAAAATTGCCGCGGCGGCCGCGCGCCTCGTCCGAGGCGTGGCTGAACAGATCGAGGAAGGCATTGAGCAGAACGTCCTCGAGGATTTTTTCCGTGGCCGGGTTGATCGCGTCCGCCTGTTCCAGCAGGTGACGAAACAGCGGCTGGATCTGCTGCCGGACCCTTGCCAGCACCGCTTCATTCACGCTGATCTGCGATTCATTTTTCAGGCGCTTGAGCTGTTCGTCCGGCAACTCATAAGCCGCCAGCCTGGCGAAACGCACCGTGTCGACGTTGGCCGCGAAGAAGTGCGTGCCTTCGGGGGCGTGCAACACAAAGTCTTCGCCATCGCGCAACAACACGACACTCTGCGCCCCCACCTGCTGGCCCTGGACCACCGGTGCGTTGCCCAGCGACATGGCAATGCACAAGCGTCCCTTGGGCGCGCAACCGCGCTGCACCACGCGTTTGTCCAGCACTTCCTGGAAAATCTGGAAGCGCTCGGCGCACACCTGCCGCAGCTCGCTGGAAAGGCACCCACGGCCGAGCTGGTCGTAGACCTGTTGCCAGCCCAGGATCGAAACGGCGTGTTGCTGAGGGTCATGGAAGGTACGGGTTTCGGCGAACATGATCATTGTTCCTCGGTGGCCCTGCGCTTATTGCCCGATGCTGATATCCAAAGAAATCGATAAACCCCGTGGGGGGGGGGGGGGGGGGGGCTTGACCGGGCTGGCGCTCCAGTGCGAAGCGCTCACAAAAAGGGGTCTGCTTCGCAGCCCAGCGGGAGCAAGCTCCCTCGCCACGGGTTTATCG